>CAMWUU010000119.1 GCA_947177515.1 uncultured Lachnospiraceae bacterium | reverse complement strand
GATATCTTAACATAATTTTATGTCGAAACCTAGTGGGAATTGCTGCTAAATTTCCACATAATTAACGCATCCTCCCGTGGCTTCTCATAAAAACCAGGGCGTACCCCCGCATCCTCAAAACCAAGCTTGTGATAAAGCGCAATGGCAGGAGCATTCCCCACACGCACTTCAAGCGTAAACGCATGTATGCCCATCGCCCC
The DNA here is from genome assembly GCA_947177515.1 of uncultured Lachnospiraceae bacterium. Lineage (GTDB taxonomy): Bacteria > Bacillota > Clostridia > Lachnospirales > Lachnospiraceae > RGIG4057. Next base: position 9,026 of record CAMWUU010000119.1, on the reverse strand, counting down.
TGCCTCCTTTAGTAATTCGTTTAACATTGCTTCTGCTAGACCATGCCGTCTTATATCCTCCCTTACAGCGACGTTGCAGATATCCCCCTCGCCTAAAATCCCCCAAAGACCACAGTAGGCCAGTACCTGCCCCTCCTCCACAACAACAAGATAGCAATTTTCCTTTTTTAGATAAGTTTCCTCAAAACTGCGCCTGCTCCATGGCTCACTGAAAATAAGCTGCTCTAACGCCGCAACCTGGTCAAGGTCGCACTCCTGCATCCTGCGGATCTTTGCCATCCATCCCCCTCCTGTTCCCGTATGATAAACTATCCTCCTCTATTAATACCAAAAAGCCTGTCCTATTCCATTTTATTATTCTGCACTTTTTTTGCGTTAAGGCGCTCCTCCCTTTCACGTTCTGCTTGTGATGGCCTTAGGTAAACCGGTGCAAACTCTTCCGCGGACTGTATATTTCCTGCTTCATAATAAAGAAAAGCAAGCGCCCCAACTGCCCCCGCACGCTGCCTTGCCAGATGTGGCGGCGCATACGAATATGGTACTTCCATCTTTTCTTCGATCAGCTTTCCATGTACGGGGACACCGTCGCCAAGAAAGACTACTGGCCTTCCCATCCCATTAAGCACCTTAAAAATATCTTCGGCTGCTGTTACTTCCTGCGGCCGCAGCACCTTAAATTCCTCACCCGAAAATGTGTAAATCCCGGTGTATACCTGCGCACGCCTCGCATCCATCAACGGGCAGATCAACCGTTCCGTTCCATATAGGTTGTACGCAAGCGCATCCACGGTTGGCACACCTATCACCGGCTTTGCAAGGGCAAGCCCCAGTCCCTTTGCCGTAGCTGCCCCAATGCGCAACCCGGTAAAGGAGCCCGGACCTTTTGAAACTGCAACCGCATCCATTTCCGACAATTCCTGTTCCGTCATGCGCAGGATTTCATCCACCATTGGCAGAAGAGTCTGCGAATGCGTCTTTTTATAATCCACTGTATACTCCGCAAGCAGCACCCCATCGACAAGTAATGCCGCGGATGCCACCAGTCCCGAGCTGTCAATTGCTAATATTTTCATATGCCCCCCATTCTCTGTCCATACAAAAACACCGATTTATAATCCGGCCACTTCGATCCGCCTGAAATCAAACCCCCGTTCCAAATCCTTTTCCATACACACCCGCAGCGCATCTTTTGGCAAAAGTTCCTCAATCTGCACAGCCCATTCAACCAGACATACTCCGCGCCCATAAAAGTAATCCTCATATCCAATTTCTTCCATTTCTTCCGGCTCGTTAATCCGATACACATCAAAATGGTAGAGTGGTAACCGTCCCCCCTCATAAACCTGCACAATCGTAAAAGTCGGACTGCTCACAGGTTCCGTAATACCAAGCCCCTGCGCGAATCCCTGCGTAAATACTGTTTTTCCCGTACCAAGTTCCCCGTCCAGGCAAATTACCATGCCCGGCTTTGCCTTCTGTGCAAGGCTACATGCAAACTGCGCTGTCTGTGTTGCACTGTTACTCTCAAGTATCATAATAACCTCATTTCCTGGAATCCCCTGCCTGTTCCTGCCCAGTTCCTCCATAAAATCTGCACTTGCAGACAGCCGGTTTTGTATGCGACTTTACTGCTGCCCGAAACGCCCCTTCCAGTCCTTTTAGGTTCTCTTTTGGGAAGATATAGGCGCGTGTCAGCGACAGATAAACATAAAAGTCCTTCTTTGTTTCTACAACTTTTCTTAGTTCCCCCCACTCAACGGTCAGGGTTTCCTCGCCCTGCGAAACCGTTAGTCCCCCATCGCTGACCACATAATCCAGCGGGTTGGCAAACATTGGCGTTAGCTTCACCTGCTTCGCTGCCTTATAATATAAATAAAGCGGATTAATTACCGTAAACAGAGCCGCCACAATGGCAAGTGCGACCTTTGAGGTTACGCTCTCCCCAAACCCGGCAATCAGCAACACCAGTGCGCCGCCACTGATAATCAGGTTAATGATGCCGGACATTCCCGCATAACCATGATGCATCAGGAAGCGGTACATCGTCTTCACTTGCATTTTTACACTGAATTTGATTTCTTCCATTTTCTTAACCTTCCCGTTTTTTTTATGCCACCCTGTATGTTGCGGGCAAACCATATGAAAAAACCCAATCCCCCGTATTCCCATACGGATATTTGCTTCATTGTGCACGCACATAAAAAGGAACTGCCCCTATCCGTGACAGTCCCATTATAGCAGGTTTTAAAAAAAATGCAATCCGGTTGTGGTTTGAGTTTCCCCATTTTTGAAATTTGCACCTCTAAAACCCGCATCCTAGTTTTATTCCCTTCCTTTTAACAGATAACTAATTTTCTTGTATATCAACATGGCGATGGCTCCGGTCACCGCACATTTAATCAGGTTGAACGGGGCTACCGCAAAAACCACAAAACTGAACATCCCAGAAATCAGGCCGTTTTTTTCCGTCCCCATCGCAACTAGGTTTCCAATTTCCATATGGAATGCCTTCCCATAGGCCGGAAGCAAGACATATGCGTTCATAAAACATCCGGTTATTATGCAGGTAAGCGTTCCAAGCACCAGCCCCACCACCGCATTTTTCTTTGTTTTTTTTGAATAATATACCACCGAAGCTGGCACAATAAATGCACAGCCAATCAAAAAATTGGCAAATTCACCAATAAAGGCCGTACCCGTCCCCTGGATCAGCACATTTAAAAGCACCTTGAGAAATTCCGTTGTAACACCGGCTACCGGTCCTAATGTTAACGCGGCAATCAATACCGGCAACTCGCTTAAATCAATTTTATAGAAGCCTGGCAGGAACCACAGTGGAAAACTAAACATCATCAGCACAAACGCAATTGCGGAAAGCAGGGCTATCAGTGTCATGCGGTGCACTTTTAAACGATCGCTTTTCCTCACTGTATGGTTTTTCTTTGCAAAATAATACTCCGCCCCATACGCTGCCCCCAGAATCAACGCTACAATTAACACACTGACAAGCAGGAACCCCACATTCTCCTTCGCCGTACCAAACAGCTTTTCAAGCGCTTCCAAAGGGGAAGAAAAAAATGTTTTTAATTTGTCCATAAAACCCTCCTTTTTACAGGATTCTTTGCGGTCTTCCGGAAAACAGGGGATATATCCATCTTTTTTCAGACACAAACTAATGCATTTTTGCGCATAAAAAAATCCCCCGATTTCCCGGGGAACAAAAAGCATTTCCATCGCAATCCATCCGCACCAAAAAAGATGGCAGCGTACTACATTGCCAGAAAAAACTCTTCTTTCATCCAGACTATACTGTCGGTTTTGGAATCACACCAAATCCTGCGTAAACACGCTCGCGGACTTTACCGCCGATCGGGAATTTCACCCTGCCCCGAAGAATCACCGTATTTATTTTTAGGGTATTATAGCATAGGAAGGCACATAACTCAAGGTTTTTTGTGTTTTTATAGTTTTCCTTTATTTTCCTTTTTATGCGTCTTCTGCTATTATTTCGTGTATTTTTGAAGGGATTTGCAGTAAACTTGCAGTAAAATTTTAAGGAACCAGAGGGGACAGAAACCCGATTTTATGTGTGTTCCGTCCCCGAATTTTAGAATCACCCTCCAGATTTCCAAATACTTCTTTTTTCTTTTCCATTGTGGCTTCCGCATAAATGTCCATCGTCACACGGATACTCCCATGTCCCATAATCTCCTGTATTCTTTAATGTCGGTTTCGTTCTCACAAAAACGTGTACAGAAAGTATGGCGTAAGATATGGCAGCTAAAATATGGCAGCAGTATAGGAGGGCGTTTTTCTTCCACTGCCTTCCCTGTTTCCAATTTATTGTATGCATTGCATATCCTCCAGATTGCCCTGTTTATACTTGCAGGGGTACTCACCGGGCAGAAGTGGGATTTTCCTCACCCCGTTCCTTGTTTTGGGGTTGTGACATGGAATTCACAATTCCCCGTATCCTGCACCCGGTAGATAAGATGATGGTTGAGTGATATCAGCCCTTTTTCAAAATCCACATCCTCCCACCTAAGCCCCAAGGCTTCCCCTATCCTAAGCCCAGTCCCAAGCAAGGTGATAAATAATAGCAACCATTGCCTGTGCGCTTTACTTTCCTGCGTGAACCTGATAAATATCCTCTGCTGCTTCCCCCTTGCATGGTCTGTGCAGTTCCGTAGGAAGCCCTTTTCATCGGGAAGAACCGAGTTTATGAACTATTGGGGAAGGGTATCCTGAAAGGCTTTCGGATTGGGCGGGTATGGAAAATCCCACGGGAGGCGGTACAGGAATATATCCGCTCACAGGGCAGGTTAAAGTAAACCACCCACAGCCAAAAGCAGCCATAAAATCCCTGTTATGACATCCTGGGACTTTATGGCTGCTTTTGGCTGTCCTGCTACCAGTGGTGTTATCTAAAACCAATCCATTTCGCCAGTGCTGTCTACTTTATAGGGTACATTATAGTTACAGATGCATGTTATACGGATGCTCCGGTCTTCATATACTCTTCCGCCCTTTCTTTCGATAGATGGAACCTTTCCTGCAACCTACTTGAAATGTCATGGTCTGACCTCCCCATTCCCCTGCCCAAAGAAACCACTTCATAAATTCATGCCTTTCTTTTTAATAACCATTTCAACCTTCTTTATCTCTTTTCCCAATAGATCGGCAATCTGTTCTGCCATATAGCCACTCTCATGCAAACGGAGAATCATCCGGGTTTCTTCCTGCTCAACCCCCTGTTCAATCCCTAACGTTTTCCCTCTCTCAAAAGATTCTTGTTCTCGCATCAACATTGTCATATACTCATGCCTCCATTTCCTATTTCTTTTTGCCCTTTCCACCACTTCCGCCAATCTCTGAACATAGGAATCTTCCGGCTTCCTCCCTGCGACATAATCGAGGAATGCCCTTAAATCCTTATTTACATCCTCCATCCTGCTCTCCATGTTCAGAAAAATCTTCGCCGTATCGTCCCCTAGCAGGATTTCCCTGTCTTCCCCACAGTAATTCCTGAAAGTATAGATATGCCGCCTCTTCCCGAACAGGTCAAACGGGCAGATAAATATCACAAAGCTTTTCTTCAGCTTTTTATAGGATTCCCCCATGTCAATCATCTCCAAATCCATCATCGCCTGATAGTACCTTGTCCTCTTCGGCAGTTCCTTCGTGTCAGTCATTTGCATCTCGATATCGTAAACCGCACCCTCACCATCCATCACGTACACATCCAAGCGGACACTTTTCGCATCGATATCTGGGTTGATTGTTTTCTGTAAAGTGGGATATTCTATATGGTCAATCTTCATATCCGGGAATATCCTCTCAAGCAGCCCTTTGCACAGTTCCGTATCCTGCATTACCTTCCCGAATAATTTCCTCCCGATTCCAGTACACTTTTTTATACCTAAAATTCAATACATTTTCCTAAATCCTGCCTAGCTCTACATTTCTCCCCCACCCCATGGGTATAAAATATGTTACAATAAGGAATGGCGGGATTTTGTCCTTGTGCTTTCACAAAAAATTGATTAAACTTATTTTAATTTCCATACTAAACCATACTGCTGTTTCACCAGATGGGAAACAAAGAAAATTTTTCCCAGGGTCAAGGGCAGAGTCAATGTTGTAACTTTATAATCCATTGCATGAATGGCTGAAACATAAGCTTTTTTGTGCAAAATATAAAAGTATAGAGAGGAAAAATAATGCAAGAAAGAAATAAACAAATGGATGTATTGTTATGTCTGGGAATGCTTCTGGTTATCTTAGGGCATGTGGGAACAAATAGTTGGAAGACAGAACTTTTTGACTGGTTTGTTATTTACTCCTTCCATATGCCGCTCTTTTTCTTTATTTCGGGATATTTTTATAAACCAGCACGCGAACAGGCCTATGGCCGCACCATCCTTCGCCTAATCCGGAAATTTGTGCTTCCTTATTATATCTGGAATCTGGTCTATGCCATCGTAGTTTTCCTATTAAAAAACGCAGGATATGTACGCTTCCAGTTAAACCCCAGTTTATCCAATTTCTTTCTTACTCCATGGACTACGGGGGATCAGTACCAGTTAAACAGCCCTGCATGGTTTCTGCTTACTTTATTTTTGGTTGAAGTGGTTTACCTGTCCTTACATAAATTTTTCGCATTCATCAAAATCCGCAATGATACCCTTCTACTTCTCCCTTTTGTGTGCATGGGAATCGCCGGCGGCGGCATGATGGTTCATGGCATTGCAAAAGGAGGTATGCTGGTACTTGCCAAACTGCTTTATGCTATCTTCTTTTATCATCTAGGACACTTATATTATGAAAAACTGGAAAAATTTGACAGACTAGGAAACCTTCCTTATTTTGGGATCCTGTTTGTAATCCAATATTTTCTGATGGTTAAAACAAATGGCTTCCCTTATATCAGTATGTGGAATGGCAGTATTACTACAATGGGAAAAAATATCTTCCTCCCCGTGGCGGTTGCACTAACCGGGATTGCTTTTATGCTGCGCATTTCAAAAATTTTGACTTTATCCCTTGGGGAGAGCAAGATCATAAAAAAGATCAGTACCTCCACCAAAACTATTATGATCCACCATTATGCTGTTATCGTTTTGTTTAATGTGGCTCTTTCTTTTCTTTACCGTCATGGAGTGGAACTGAAAAATTTCGATCCAAACTGGGTTTCGGTTCTGTACAAATATCCCGGCCCACACAATCATATGGAACTGTTTTCCATGGTTTATATTGTACTCTGTTTCACTGTTCCAATTGGAATGAGCACATTTTTTCAAAAGATTGTCGGGATTGCATCAGGAAAACTGCGCAGAACAAAGTAACGATATATGACTTTTCTTTGGCCTGCAAACAAAATGCGGGGGAATAACTCCCATCCCCCGCATAGAATTGGTCTGCAATTCCATAAGACTGCCAAAAAATCCCCTATAAGATCATTGTCAGTTGGATTCTTTTTTTCGCTTCGTCCACACTCATCACTTTGACTTCTACAATATCCCCGACACTCACTACATCAAGTGGATGTTTGACAAAACGCCCCTTTGCCATCTGTGAGATATGCACAAGCCCATCCTGGTGGACACCAATATCCACGAACGCACCAAAATCAATGACATTGCGCACCGTTCCTTTAAGTATCATGCCCTCCGTCAAATCCTTGATTTCAAGCACATCCGTGCGAAGGATTGGCTTAGGCATCTCATCGCGCGGGTCACGCCCTGGCTTTTCAAGTTCTTTGATAATGTCCGTAAGCGTAATCTCCCCAATGCCAAGTTCTTCTGCCAGCCCCTTTTTGTCGCGGATTAACTTGCCTAGCTGCGAAAGCCCCGTTTCCGGCTTGGCCACGGCAGTCTGGTTTTGCCCTGTTTTTTCTGTTTCCGCTTTTGCCGACGATGCATCCGATATGGAACCAGTCAATCCTGACCCCGCCAATGCTTTTTGCAAAAGCTGCCCCATTGCGGTATTGGTATCCCGCACCTGAATTTTTTTCTCGCGACGGTCGCGGCCACGCTCCCTTCCTGCTTTCCCATCCTGCGTCTGCTTCATGGCCTTCTCGGCTTTTGCTGCCTCGCTCCTTGCGTTTTTCATATCAGCTTGCACTTTTTTGATATCCGCTGTCGTAAAGCCTAAGCTCTCAAGAAGTTTTTCTGCTGCCTTGTAGGATTCTGGGTGCACACTGGTTGCATCCAGTGGGTTCTCACCGTCGTTAATGCGCAGGAAACCCGCGCACTGTTCGAAAGCTTTTGGTCCAAGTTTTGGGACTTTTAAAAGCTGCGCCCTTGTGCGGAATTTCCCGTTTTCTTCCCGGTAAGCCACAATATTTTTCGCGACCGCCTTTGTTATGCCGGAGATATATTCCAATAAAGCTGCTGATGCGGTATTTAAATCCACGCCGACCCTATTTACACAGTCCTCAACCACGCCGGCCAGGGCATCGCTTAATTTCTTCTGGTTCATATCATGCTGGTATTGACCAACACCAATGGCTTTCGGCTCAATCTTGACCAATTCCGCAAGCGGATCCTGCAAGCGCCTTGCAATGGATGCCGCGCTTCTCTGCGCCACATCAAAATCCGGGAATTCTTCCGTTGCCAGCTTGCTGGCTGAATAAACGCTTGCCCCCGCCTCGCTGACAATCACATATTGTACCGGTCTGTCAATTTCTTTTAACAACTCAACTATAACCTGCTCCGATTCACGCGATGCGGTTCCATTTCCAACCGAGATCAGGGTGATATTATATTTTTCAATCAGGCGTTTCACAATGCGCTTTGCATCTTCAATTTTCGCCCTGGACGCAGCAACTGGGAAAATTACTGCCGTATCTAGGACTTTTCCCGTCGCATCCACCACCGCCAGCTTGCAGCCTGTACGGATTCCCGGGTCCCATCCAAGTACAACCTGGCCTACAATCGGCGGCTGCATCAAAAGCTGCCCCAGGTTTTGACCGAATACGTGGATCGCCCCGTCCTCCGCCTTCTCCGTCAGGTCATTGCGGATCTCACGTTCAATGGCCGGTGCAACCAGGCGATCATAGCTATCAGCAATCACAGCTTTTAAAGTATCTTCCGTTGTCGGGTTCCCTTTTTTAATAATGGCATGCTCTAGATAGGAAAGGATACGGTCTTTTGGCGCGTTTATTTTAACTGTAAGAAATTTTTCCGCCTCCCCGCGATTGATGGCCAGGACACGGTGCCCCGCCAGCTTGGTCAGTTTCTCCTCAAAATGATAATACATTTCATAAACCGATTCCGCCTTATCATCTTTTGCCTCCGAAACAATGCTGCCTGCTTCCGCCGTCAGCCTGCGGATCTCACTTCGGTAAGCCGCCTCATCCGAAATCCTCTCCGCCAAAATATCCATTGCGCCTTGTAAAGCCTCCTGCGCCGTAGCAACCAACTTCCCTGCTTCCGTTCCTGGCGCAATAGCGCCTTGTAAAGCCTCCTGTGCCGTAGCAACCAACTTCCCTGCTTCCGTTCCTGGCGCAATAGCGCCTTGTAAAG
>CAMWUU010000118.1 GCA_947177515.1 uncultured Lachnospiraceae bacterium | reverse complement strand
ATGTATAAACAATAAAGAATGTAAAAATTTTATAATATACCCATAAAAAAGACTTGAAAACAGGGGGGCATTTTGCAACAATAGATATCAGTCTTCTTTTTGACAGGGACAGCAAAAACAAGGGCATTTTGGCGGCATGGGCGGCATGGGAAATGGCGTGCGGGGCGGGCATGGCAGGGTGGTTTTGTAAGGTTGCACCATGGCAGAAAAGGGCAGGGAAAATAAAATACATAGTATCAGGAGGAACGTATGTTAGAGGACATTAAAACCAGATCCCAAAAAGCAGCAAAAAAACGTATTATTGTTTGGGCCATTGTGATAGTTGTCTTAATGTTGGCACCACTTCTTGCACCGCTGCAGTACCTGATCGGGCCGAAGGACCTGACCGATGAGAAGAATCTTGATTACAAGAAATACGAAGGAAAGTATGTGGAGTTTGAAGTAAAATATGTGTTTGGCAGTTACATGGAGAAGATATCAAAAAATACAAAGACTGGTTCGAGAAGGACAACGGGGTACGGTTACGTTGTATATAATTACAATGATAACTCCTGTTTTGCAGCATATCTGCCTGCAAGCCAGAAGTCTACCATGAATAATTTGATCGACCAGGCAGAAAACATTTATTTTTATGGTATTGAGGGAACGAAGTCCGTTAAGGTGAAGGGTACGTTAAAAAAACTCTCCGGGACGGAGCTGCGCTTCTATAACGAAACGATTGAGGAGCTTGAGGAGATTATTCCGGGCATTACCGATGCGGCTGTTGTATATTATGTGGACAGTGAGTCCGTTAACCGCATTCCTACCGTGTTTGTCTGGATTATTTATGCGGTATGTGTTTTCGGCCTGATCCAGATTGTGATTTCGGCTGTCCGCCTTTCGACTGGCAGTGCGCAGAAGCAGATTGACAAGTTTATCAGCGCGCATCCGGGCAGCACCGAGGGTGAGATTGATTCCGATATGAGGGCGGCTTCTAAGGTGACGGACAGCCTTTGGGCAGGTCATCACTATACAGTCTGGCTTGAGGGTGTGAAGATTAAGATCCTCGACAATACGAAGCTTGTCTGGGCATATTATTACCGTGTGACCGGGAGGCAGAATATCAGCCAGGTGCTGACCTTTGACCTTGACAAGAAGAAGGTGCCGATCAATATCTCCAAGGAAAGTGGGGAGAAGCTTCTGGCTGTTTATCTCCAGACGCAGCCGCAAATGGTGGTCGGTTACAAATCGGAGATTGAGAAACAGTACAAAAAGGATTTTGCCGGATTTTTAAATATTGCCTACAACCCATGGAAGAACGGGGATTACGCGCAGGCAGGAAGCAGCATGGATGGCGGTTATGGCACGGATTCGTATGGATCGGGAAACTACGGCTCTGGCAGCAGTGTGGTGGAACTTGTGGATGCAGGGAATGACAAGCTTGAAGTGATCAAAGTCGTGCGTGAGATAACAGGGCTGGGGCTTTCCGAAGCAAAGGATCTGGTGGATAGCGCCCCGTCCATTATAAAGAATGGCGTGACCGAAACAGAAGCACAGAATATTAAGGCACAGTTGGAAACGGCGGGGGCGAGTGTTTCCATAAGATAATTTTTTTCACTGCCGTTTGAAAAAGAAATTGGGTTAAAAAAGGGAAGCTGCAATGCGATAGTTTGCAAAGCAGCTTCCCTTTTTTTTCACACAGGCTATTCTTCATTCCCGCTTGCGTCCATAAATTCTACAACTGCATACACATGTCCAGCTTCATCCTTTAAGGAAACATAGCAGCGTTTCGTTTCGGGAGAGGTAAGTACTTCCGGGCAGATTACATCCCCTAGGACGGCAGCGCGGCGGTATTCTGCGCGCATCCTGCGGATGTGGAAGGTTTCAGGAAGACATGCCTGTGCAAGGCGGACATATTGGCTGTTATTAACATGGTTGTTTGTATCAAGAAACATTTTGGTAACAGTAACGGGTGGATAGCCTGTTTTTGGATATCTGGATGGTTCCTGGCAGGAAACAAAGTCCTGCCCTGTGGTTTCCAAGAAACCCTTCGGTAAGGGGTCAGGCAGCGTAATCTTGCGCGGCGCATACTCCATCGGATAAGCAGGTTCAAGCGTATATGGGGCGGCATCCTTTTGTGTGATGCGAAGGGGTCTGCCGCTTTTTATATCGATTAAAAACCAGATGGAGTTAGCGCAGGCGGCAACTTCATGTCCGCGCGCTTCGTTATATAGTATGAAATTGCGGTACCCGTACATCCCCTTAAAACCGTAAGGCCAGGTGCCTATGGAAATTGGGTCGAACAAATGTGGCTGGCGCAGAAGTTCAACCTGCCATGCGGACAGAAGCCATGCCTGCCCGTGTTCTGTTAGATACTCTACACCAACACCCAAGTCGGCGGACTGGAAATTGGAACAATCCTGAAAGTAGTTTAATATCGCATAGAGGTCAAGCAATTGATCTTTTGTGGTTTCACTGTAGCGGACGCGGCTGTTAAATGTGTACATGGTGCAACCTTCCTTTCTTCTTTATGGCCGTATCAAATGCGCCGGTTTTTGCTGCATGTAAAGGCAGAAATTTTCATGCAGGAATTGTGGGCATCCTTAAAGGATGATAGGAAATATTAAATAGCATTACGGCGAGGAGGGCAGAAGAGTTTTTGCTTTTTCCAGCCTTTTATGGAATTCTGTATAAAATTCCGCCTCATCTGCCACGGAATATTCCGTCCGGTAAAAAGTGTGCAGCAGGTAGAGCTGAACCTGGCGGGCTGTTTCTTCCCCGGTATCCTTTAGGGCTTTTGCCAGATCTTCCAGAAAATAATGCCATTCCCCGATAAATATCTGGTTTTGTGGCAGCAGCGCCGTATCGAGCCAGCGCGATACTTTGATTTTGGTGCGCGCCTTGGGGCATTCTTTTGTCTGTAGGATATAGCAGAAAGAGCGCTCCTTATAATAACGCCCAAGTGGGAACATCCGGCAGAATCCTGGTCTGGCGCTGTGTATGGTGCAGCGTCCAGCCCCGTTTAAGAAGGCACAGCATCCAGTGTCTTTTTGGGTTTTGAGGTTTGGCAGCACGATGCCGTCCACCATATTTAGTTCCGCCTTGCCGGAGGCAAGAAGTGCGTCAAAACTTATATTTTGTGATTTTGCAAGCCTAAAGACATCTAGCGGGTCAAGGAGGATGGTATCCACCATTTGATGGCAGCATTGCGAGCAGCCAACACAATCCTGGCAGTTTGCGCGCACCATATCGTTGAGTGTATAAAATCTGCCGTCCGTAATTTCGTTTAAATCTACATTTCGCTTCATAGGTTGCCTTTCTTTATTTTTATTTCTTCTAGTATCGGTTTGACTGGGTTTGTTTTTTGGTATCGTACCCACATATATTTGGAACAAGAGCCTAGCCAGACCTTTTTTTAGCTTTTCGCTGTTCTTAATGCTAAATATAATAACAGGGAGTGCGTATATAGTCAATATGCATCGTTGTGGCACTATGGCGGAAAAGAGTTGTAATTCCGAATGGAATCCACTATAATGGAATTATGGGACAAAGATGGAAAAGGGAGATGATCAGTATGAAAATTGGTGCATTGGAAGCAGGCGGTACAAAAATGGTATGTGCTATCGGTGATGAAAATGGGAAGATTGAAAAGCGTGTATCCTACCCGACGCAAACGCCGCAAGAAACGATTCCGCAGATAATGGAATTTTTTGGAAATGAAGGGATTCAGGCACTTGGCATCGGATGTTTCGGACCTGTGGAACTGAATCGCAAGTCACCAGTATATGGTTATATTACAAGTACGCCAAAACTAGCCTGGGCGAATTATCCTATGGCAGGGACATTTGCTAAGGCGTTAGGTATTCCTGTTGGATTTGATACGGATGTAAATGGCGCGGCACTTGGTGAAGTAGTTTATGGCGCAGCAAAGGGCTGTGATACTGCCATATACATAACGGTAGGAACCGGCGTGGGTGTGGGGGTGTATGCGAACGGCGCGTTGCTGCATGGCCTGGTTCATCCTGAGGCGGGACATATGCTGATTACAAGAAGGCATGGGGATACTTACCGTGGAAAATGTCCGTACCATGAAAACTGCCTTGAAGGACTGGCGGCAGGACCTGCTATTATGGAGCGCTGGGGAAAGCCTGCCGCAGAGCTTGCAGACCGGAAAGAAGTGTGGGAACTGGAGAGTGATTATCTTGCGCAGGCGGTTGCAAATTATATCCTGACGCTCTCGCCGCAGAAGGTGGTTTTGGGAGGTGGGGTAATGCACCAGGAGCAGATGTTCCCGCTTGTAAGAAAAAAGGTGCAGGAAAAGCTGAATTCATATCTGCAAAATGATACGATCCAAAACCATATGGAGGAGTATATTATTCCGCCTGCGCTTGGTGATAATGCAGGGATTACAGGTGCCCTGCTGCTTGGTTTGCAGGAATTTGGGAAATTAGCTGTGCGGTAATTGCGCAGGGATTACGGGCGTGCCGCCATCCGGTTTGCAGGGAGCACGGCTTTCGGCAGCAGTCGGATAAGCTGTTGGCGTATTGGATAGCCGATTGCCACACAGGCTGCAAGCTTAAGGGCATCAAAGACAACAAACGGAGCCACGCCTGCGGCAATGGCGGCTTTCGGTGTCAGGTGCATGGACACGCCCAGCCATACGGTACCAAAAACATAACAGATCAATGTACCAATTACCATGCCAACCACATGCAAATAGATTTTTTTCTCAAATTTCTGGACAGCCAGCCCCGTGAATATGGCAATAAAGAAATATCCGATTATGTAGCCGCCGGTAGGCCCCACCAGGACGGATAAGCCTGCTTGGTATTTGGAAAATACTGGAAGACCAACACAGCCAAGCAGTATGTAGATAAAAATGGCGGCGCAAGAGCACATAGGTCCGGTAATGTAAGCGCTTAGGTAGACAGCGACGAAGGCCAGCGTAATAGCGGGCATCGGGCTTGGCAGCGGGATGGAGATCGGCGAGAGGATGCAGAGTAGTGCAGCCATCAGCGCGGTGAACGTGATTTTGTGTACGTTTGCTTTCATAAAAATACCTCGTTTCTTTGTGTGGGGCGTTGCAAAGTGGCACATTTTGCAACGTCCCTGCTTTGTGGATAATATTGTTTCCTGCATATCCCATTATGAGTATAACAGAAAAAAATAAAATGTCAACCATATTTTTTAAAAGGTTAACTATTGGAATAAAAAACGACAAAACAGACAAAAAATAATGTCTGTTTTTTTGTATTAAGACATGCTATACTGGGATTAGTTAAAGTGGATCTTTACAATCCGCTTCACTGTTTGTTGATAACTTTACTGTTGCTTTGCAGTATTTTGGCAGAAGTCTTAAAACTTCTGCCAGAACAGGGAAGTGACTTCCCCAGTAAGGTTAAAATAACCGGAAAGGAAGGTAGGTATTATGACAAGGGAAACTATTAATGCAGGGAACGCACCAGCGGCGGTTGGTCCGTATGTGCACGCGGTTAAGGCGGGGGATTTTGTCTTCACCTCCGGACAGCTCGGGCTTGACCCGGTGACCGGGACACTGCAAAATGGGGTTACGGCGCAGGCGGAGCAGGCCATCAAAAACATTGCGGAGGTATTAAAGGCGGCGGGCTGTACGCTGGCCGATGTGGTTAAAACCACCGTTTTTCTGGCGGACATAAACGATTTTGCAGCGATCAACGAGGTTTATGCAAAGTTTTTTAACGGCCAGACCCCGGCGCGTTCCTGTGTGCAGGCTGCGGCACTGCCAAAGGGTGGATTGTTTGAGATTGAAGTAGTTGCCATTTGCAGGTAAAAATCATGGATTGACCGCTGCATGGATCATAATCTTGTTAGGGGAGTACAAAAAACGATAGATAGTGATATATGGCCGCGGTCAGGAAAAGGAGAAGGTGTATGAAGAAAGCAAAGGAATTTGATTACAAATGGCTTGCAAAACCGGAAATTTTTGCGGTGAACCGCAGGGCGGCGCATTCTGACCATCGCTTTTACGCATCGGCAAAGGAGGAGGCTGAGAAAAAATCCTCCCTTGTCTATTCTTTAAACGGGCTATGGAAATTTGCCTATGCGGATTGTGAAAGGAACCGCATCAAGGGCTTTGAGGCGGAGGACTTTGACTGTGCCGGTTTTCAGGATATCCCTGTGCCGTCGCATATGGAAACGAATGGATACTGTGCGCCGCAGTATGTGAATGTACAGTATCCATGGGATGGACATGAAGAACTTGAATATGGCGAGGTGCCGCAGTATTATAATCCGGTTGGGAGTTATGTAAAATATTTTACCTTACCGTCCGGTTTTGCGGGAAAGCGTGTGATGGTTTCCTTTCAGGGTGTGCAGGCGGCGTTCGCGGTATGGCTCAACGGCACTTTTATCGGTTATGGTGAAGATTCCTTTACCCCATCCGAGTTTGAATTGACGGATGCATTAAAGCGTGGGGAGAATAAGCTTGCCGTGCTGGTGTATAAATATTCTTCTGCTTCGTGGCTGGAAGATCAGGATTACTGGCGGCTCTCCGGTATTTTCCGCGAGGTATATCTGTATGCCTGCCCGAAAGTTCATATGGCGGATCTGTGTGTACGCACGCCGTTAAATAACGATTTTACGCAGGGAAGTCTGGAACTTCGTATGGAATTTATGGGCGGGGAAGCAGCAAAGGCACCGGAAGAACTTTTCTTTGCGGTTTCACTTTTAGCAGGGGATGGAACCAAGGTATTCTCTCGCTCTGTGGAAAAATTAATGGTTCATCCAAGTAAGACGGGGGAGAAGAATTCTGTTACCGTATCAGCAAAGGCTGAAAAGCGCGAGGACGGCGAGCAGGTGGCAAAGGTGGAAGTAAAAGGCCAGCTTCAGGCACATGACCTAAAACTTTGGAGCGCGGAGAAACCGTATCTCTACACCCTGATTATTACGGTAAAGGATGCGGATGGCAAGGTTTGTGAGGTCGTTTCGGAGAAGGTCGGCTTTCGGCGTTTTGAATTGAAGGACGGGCTGATGCAGATCAATGGCAGGCGCATTGTATTTTATGGCACAGACCGCCACGAATTCAGCCATATAGGTGGGCGCGCCATAACCTACGAGGAAATGCTTGCGGATGTGGTCAATATGAAGCGCAACAACATCAATGCGGTGCGCACTTCGCACTACCCGAACCAGACTGAATTTTACCGGTTATGTGACGAGTACGGACTCTACCTGATTGACGAGGCGAACTTAGAAACGCATTCGACCTGGCAAAACTGGGAGAAGGCGGTGGAGGAGGCGCTTCCTGGCGACAGGGCGGAATGGCTTGCCGCGGTACTTGACCGTGCGAAATCCATGCTGATGCGCGACCGCAACCATGCGAGTGTGCTGCTCTGGTCGTGCGGCAATGAGTCCTATGGCGGGAAGGATATTTTTGAGATGTCTGAGTACTTCCGCAGTGCTGACCCAACGCGCCTAATACATTATGAGGGAATCGTACATGACAGGCGCTATGAGGCGACAAGCGATATCGAAAGCTGGATGTACCCATCAGCGCAGTATATCGAGGAACATATTTTAAAAGAGCACCCGGATAAGCCGATGATCTGCTGCGAGTATTCCCATGCGATGGGCAATTCGAGCGGTGCGATGGATAAGTATATTGCACTTACCGAGCGTGAACCGCGCTTCCAGGGGGCGTTTATCTGGGACTATATCGACCAGGCAATTCTTGCAAAAGACCGCTACGGCAGGGAATATTACGGTTATGGCGGGGATTTTTTGGATCGTCCATGCGATTATAATTTCTGCACGAACGGTATTGTGTATTCCGACCGCACAGACTCGCCAAAAATGCAGACCGTAAAATACAATTACCAGAATATTGTGGTAAAGGTAGGGGATGGTGAGGCACTGATTAAGAACAAGGCGCTGTTTACTGATACCTCCGAATACGAGGCGCGGGTTTCAGTAAAGAAGGACGGCGTGCTAATGTATGAGATAGGGTTTGAAACGGCGGTTGCACCGCAGACGGAGGCAAACGTGGCGCTCCCGGTAAAGAAGGAGAAAGCACCTGGTGAATATGCAGTTGTGGTATCCTTCCATCTAAAGGAGGATACCGCGTGGGCGAAGGCCGGCCATGAGGTGGCATTTGGCGAGTATGTTTATAAAGTGGAACAAAAGGCGAAAGCTGTGACGGGCAATCTAGTCCTTATTGATGGCACAAATAATTTTGGCGTGCGCGGCGATCATTTTGAGGTGCTCTTTGACCGCGGCGGGCGCGGCATTACCTCGTACCGCTATATGGGCAGGGAATTTATCGACAGCCAGGTGCGTCCGAATTTCTGGCGCGCGCCGATTGACAATGACCGGGGCAATGGTATGCCTGCCCGCGCAGGGATATGGAAGTTAGCAAGCCAGTATGCGAAGATTGTGAAATTCGGGAATTACAGTACGAGGAAGGCGGCAGTTCTTCTGTATGAGTATGAACTTCCTACTATGCAGGGACTTCCTGCTATGCAGGAAGGGAAGCTTACAATGACCTATACGGTAACAGCGGACGGTGCGGTGAAGGTGGCAATGGATTACAAGCATGTGGAAGGGCTGCCGGAACTGCCGGAATTCGGGGTAATAATGAAGATTCCTGCGGATTTTGACCGCCTGACCTGGTACGGGAACGGACCGGCGGAAACCTATGCGGATCGGACTCTGGGTACAAAATTGGGAATTTATTCCAATATGGTTGCAGAAAATATGGCAGGTTATGTGAAGCCACAGGAATGTGGGAACCACACCGGTGTGCGCTGGGCGAGCGTGACGGATGGGAAGGGTGTGGGGTTAAGGTTTAGCGCCCTGGAGCCAATGGAATTCTCGGCATTGCCGTATACGCCGTTTGAACTGGAGAATGCGGAGCATACCTACGAGCTGCCGCCGGTGCACCACACAGTAATCCGGGCTATGGCAAAACAGATGGGTGTCGGTGGGGATGACAGTTGGGGTTCATGGACCCATGAGGAGTACCGCATCAAGAATGAGGATATGCATTTTGAGTTTTCATTCTGCGGATGTGTGAAGGAATAGGAAAGAGGAAAGCCGGTTTGGATGCAAAAGAAACATCCAAACCGGCTTTTTAAAAGCAAATTCCTCCCAGGTTATTTCGTAAACGTCATAATCGCGAGTACAATGCCGACAACTTCATAGATCCACACAAGCGTGCTTACAATCGAGAAGATAATGCCGAGCACCGGGATACCGGAAAGGAATCCGAGCAGAACGCCGAGTACGGCGGCAATCACGACATAGATCACAATTGCAACAATCAGGCTCTGGACCTCACCGGATTTCACTGATTTGTTCAGCGGAAAATACGGCTCCAACTTTTCCATTTTTTGTAACCTCCAATCCTTGAAAATTTAGTCATGTGCAAAACTCCATATCTCCAGTATTGATGCAGTTTTACGTGGCATAA
>CAMWUU010000117.1 GCA_947177515.1 uncultured Lachnospiraceae bacterium | reverse complement strand
CGTCGCGGTAGATTTTTCCATCGCGTTTGAGCTCTACAATCATCCGGGAGGAGAGGGCGTTGACCACCGAAGCACCGACACCATGCAGGCCGCCGGAAACCTTGTAGGCTGAATTGCCGAACTTGCCCCCCGCGTGCAGGATCGTGTAGACCACGCGGGCCGTCGGGATATGTTTTGACGGGTGGATATCGGTCGGGACACCGCGGCCATGGTCAGTGATGCAGATGCCCCCGTCCTTTTTCATCACAATATCAATTTGTTTGCAGTAGCCCGCCAGATGTTCGTCAATTCCATTATCTAAAATTTCCCAGATCAGGTGGTGGAGTCCCCTTGTGCCGGTGCTCCCGATGTACATGCCCGGGCGTTTGCGGACTGCCTCAAGCCCCTCAAGAACCATGATCTGGCTGCCGTTATACTGTTCCATAATAATCCTCGCTTCTTTCAAATCTTTCCAATGCCATTTCCTGCCCTGTAAGTATAGCACAATTTCCCCAGGTTTCGCAATCATAAAACGGAAAAATCGAAAATTTGTTCGTTTGTGCAGGAAAATCTTGCTTGTGAAACAAAAGTAGAGTATAATTAATAGGATTCAGGTTAGATTCTGAAAAGGGGGTACTTTTGTATTTTCAGACCAGGAGGGAAAGATTGTGCCGGATATAAAGGTAAGTATTGTTATACCAATATATAATGTGGAAAATTATCTGCGCCAGTGCCTTGACAGTACCTGCGGCCAGACACTTGACGGGGTCGAGGTTATAGCGGTGGATGATGGTAGTACTGATTTATCGGTGCAGATTTTGCAGGAATACGAAGAAAAATACTCAGACATACTGCATGTGTACCATATCGAGAACCAGGGCGTGAGCCACGCGCGCAATTTCGGGGTTACGAAAGCTGTCGGCGAATACATCCTTTTTGTGGACAGCGACGATTTTATTGCGTCCAATATGTGTGAACTTATGTACCAGAAGGCGGTGCAGGGAGGGGACGACATCGTGATATGCAAATACTACGATGTTCGGGAAAAAACGCTGACCAAAAAGCTGATACGCACGAAAAGCAAATCTTATAATGTAAGTTATGAGAGCGATTTTTCCATACATGAAAATAAATTTGAACTAACACATATTTCTCCATTTCCGTGGGACAAGCTCTACAGGCGTGAACTGATTGCTAAGTACCCATTTCCCCAGGGACTGCGTTTCGAGGATCTGGCGATTATGTACCCGGTTTTGTGTGATGCAGCACGCATTGGTGTGGTGCAGAAGCGTCTGTATAATTATCGCAGGGCATCCACGACAAGTTTCCTGAATTCGCTGAATGAACATACGCTTGACATTATCCCGGCGCTTTCGCTGATGGTGGACAGCTTAAAGGCGAACGGCCATTTTACGGAATTTTATGAGGAAATTGAGTATATCTGTGTGCGCCATCTGCTGCTGCGCCTGAACCTGATCTTTGACAGCAAGCGCAAACAGTCGCTGGAAAATCGTGGGATGTTTGACTTAAAACAGAGGATTGTCTGTATGACAATGGATTACCTGGAGAAGAATTTTTCCGGCTGGCAGCAGAACCGCTACTTAAAATACTCCGCTTCCGAAAGCAGCAAAAGGATGCTGTCGCTCTATAAAAGCAAGGGAAAGATGCTGCGCCGTCTGTGGGTGAGGGAAAAGATGCCGCTAAAAGTGTTGCAGGCGGGCATCAAAGTGAAGCGTTATTTTGTAAGGAAAAAGAAAAAGTGGGATACTTTTATTAAGCGCAAGCATAAATTCCGTTATCTAAAGGAAAAGAGCAGCTTCCTCAAGCTTTTTTCGATGCCGCGCGATGTGGAGTACACGAAGTACTATTTAAAACTGCCGGTATCAAATAATCAGGTGCTCTTTGAATCAAAGCATGGTGAGGATGTAGCTGGGAATATTTTCCATATGCTCCTGGCAATGAAAGCGGAGCAGTTTAGTGGTTTGGATGTTTATCTGACTTTGTGCGAGGAACTGATGGATGCATGGCAGGAGCGGCTTCTTCGCTATGGGATTGATTTTGTTACCATCCTGCCGTACAATTCAACCGCCTACCTGAAAATGCTTGCGACAGCGAAGTATCTGGTGACGGATACTAGTCTTGCCAGCTATTATATCAAGAAGAAGGAACAGGTGTACCTAAATACCTGGCACGGCACGCCGCTTAAGGCGATGGGGCGCATTGTGCCGCAGCGCGAATATGCCCTTGGCAATGTACAGCGCAATTTTATGATTGCAGATTATCTGCTTTACCAGAACGGATTTTCAAGGGATGTGTTCCTTGATGATTACATGATCCGGGAGTTTTATCAGGGCAGGGTCTTGCTTTCCGGCTACCCGCGCAATTCCGCATTTTTTGCGAAGGAGCGCAGGGAGATCATCCGTATGGAGCTGGGGCTTTCCGATATGAAGGTGATGGCTTACATGCCGACATGGCGCGGGCTTTTAAGCAAGAAGGAGAACAAAAAGCAGATCGAGCAGATCAGTAATTACCTCTATGATATCGACGCTGCGCTGGAGGAAAACCAGGTGCTCTTTGTTAAGCTCCACCCGTATGTGAAGGAGGGGCTTACTTACGAGGATTTCGAGCATATCCGTCCGTTCCCGGACGAATATGAAACCTATGATTTCCTGAATGCTACGGACCTTTTGATTACGGATTATTCAAGTATTATGTTTGATTATGCGGTTTCGGGCAGAAAGATTATTCTTTTTACCTATGACAGGAAGGAATATCTTGGCGACCGGGGTATGTATATAGACTTAGCAGATATCGAGTTCCCGCAGGCAGATACAGTGGAAACCCTGATGGAGAAAATCAATGACGAGGAGGAGGCGGATTACAAAAATTTCAGGGAAACATACTGCCCTTACGATAAGGAAGATACAGCGCTTGCTGTCTGTGAGTTTCTCTTTTTGGGAAAGGAACCCCGTTTTTTGGTGGAGAGTCCTTTAAACAATGGGAAGAAAAACGTACTTGTTATGATCAATGCGCTCGCAAAGGATACAAATACCACAAAGCGCATCAAGCGCCTGAATTCGCTTGACCGTGAAAATTACAATTATTTTTTCTGTATGAAAGCGCAGAATGTGAAAGAGGCAAGCCGCAAACTTTCACTGTTTCGCAGGGAGATCGGCTACCTGCCTTTAATGTTTGATGTAAACTATACAGTTAAAAGTCGGATTGCCTGTATTTTTGCGTTCCGCTTCAATCTCCCCGGACGCTGGACCGACCGACAGATCGGCCATCTGGCACAGATTGAGAAAGACAAGTATTTTGGCAATATCCGCATGGATTACCTGGTCAATATGAGTAACCGTGACCGGCTGGTACATCATATCTGCGGGTGTTTTGATGTGCCGAAGATCTATAATTTCCTGTCCTATCAAGATATTCTGTATCAAAAGAAACGCAGGTACCGGAAAAATGTGGGTTATGTTATCAAGCATCTGGCGCTTTATGATTATGTGGTAGGAAATGAAGAACTGAACAAGCTTTCCTGTGCAGCGATTGAACAGGGGAAGGTGGAGCGGATTATTACCGGG
The DNA here is from genome assembly GCA_947177515.1 of uncultured Lachnospiraceae bacterium. Taxonomy (GTDB): domain Bacteria; phylum Bacillota; class Clostridia; order Lachnospirales; family Lachnospiraceae; genus RGIG4057. The sequence goes on along the minus strand of CAMWUU010000117.1, from coordinate 5,901 downwards.
GCGAAGGTTCTTGAAGTGGACAAAATCCTTGACGGGATACGTGCGGGGCAATATGGACAGAAAGGTTCCTTGAAGGAAGAAGGGGGATTGGGATGAAAACAGGAGTGGTCACATTTCACAGCGCGCATAATTACGGGGCAACCTTACAGGCCTGGGCGCTTCAGAAGGCGCTTGCAAAACTTGGGGCAACCCCCTGTATTGTGAACTACCATCCGCAGGTGATCGACCGCCTCTATACCGTGCCGCGCCTTAATACCTGGGCGAAGCGCACACAGTACCTTAAAAAGAAGGAAGTGAGGAAGAGGCGGCGTAAGCTGAAAACAAAATATACCAAATACCAAAAATTTTTGCGTGAACACTTTGTGTTTGCCGGTGATTATACCACCTATGAGGAACTTGCTGCAAATCCTCCAGGACTGGACTGTTATATTGCGGGGAGTGACCAGGTCTGGAACCCCGACCATACGGGGGGATATGACCCAGCCTATCTTTTGGAGTTTGCACCAGAGGGCAGCAGGCGCATATCCTATGCCGCCAGCATCGGGCGGGAGCGCTTCCCTGCGCAGTACCGCCAGAACTTTGGGGAAGCCCTCAAAAAATTTGATGCCGTTTCCGTGCGGGAGGATTCCGCGGTGGGGGCAGTGGCTGAGGTGACCGGGCAGGAACCTGAGGTGGTACTTGACCCAACACTTTTGCTTTTGCAGGAGGAATATGAGGAGATCAAGGTGCCTGCAAAACGGGCGGAGCGCTATATCCTTGTCTATATGATGGAAACGAACCGCAGGCTGATACAACTTGCGGATAATATATCCATTGCAACCGGACTTCCCGTTATCCAGCGCAAGCCTGGGAAAATTTTTAGAAACGAGTTGGAATCTTTCTACACACACACACCGGGGGAATTCCTAGGCGAGGTGGAGAAAGCGGAGTATGTGATTACGAATTCGTTCCACGGGACAGTTTTTTCTATAATCTATGGGCGGCCTTTTCTCTCGATGCTGCATTCAAGAACCGGGAGCCGCACGGTGGATCTTTTGCGGGTATTAGGACTTGAGAACCATATATTATATGAGGCGCGCGATTTTAAGGATATGAAACAGTTCCGGATAGAAAACCCGAAGGAATTGGAAAGAAGAGTAGAAGAACTGCGCGCGCATTCGCTTCGGTTCCTTTTGGGGGCGCTTGGGAAAGAGGAAGCATAGTGGAAAAGAAAAAAATCACGGCGGTCGTCCCATGCTACAATGAGGAGGCTGTTATCGGACTGTTTTATAAGGAGATTTGCCGGGTCGCAGGGGCGATGGAGCGGGTGGATTTTGAGTTTATGTTTGTCAATGATGGTTCTTCTGATGGGACACTTGAAAAGATGCAGGAACTGCGGAAAATGGATAAAAGGGTTTGTTTTCTCTCCTTTTCGCGCAATTTTGGCAAGGAGGCTGCGATGTATGCGGGTCTTGAACATGCCACGGGCGATTATGTGGCGGTGATCGATGCGGATTTGCAGCATCCGCCTGCACTTTTGATCCCTATGTTTGACGCAGTAACAAAGGAGGGGTATGACAGTGCCGCAGCAAGGAGGATTTCGCGCAAGGGGGAGCCAAAGCTTCGCTCTTTTGTTTCGCGCCGCTTTTATCGTGTGCTGGCAAAGCTTAGCCAGATCGAGGTTGTGGAGGGCGAGGTGGACTACCGGCTGATGAGCAGGGCAATGGTAAACGCTGTTCTTGGTATGAGTGAGCGCAATCGCTTTACCAAGGGAATTTTTAGTTGGGTCGGCTTTAAGACCAAGTGGATTCCCTATGAGAATGTGGAGCGGGCGGCGGGGAAAACAAAATGGTCGTTCTGGAAACTGGTAAAATATTCGATGGAAGGCATTATTGGCTACTCGACTGCACCGCTTGCCCTGGTGTCGTTTATCGGCGCACTATTCTTTATTGGTGCCATCTTTGCGATCCTTTATATTGTGGTCAAAACGGTTTTGTGGGGGGATCCGATCGGCGGCTGGCCGTCGCTTGCCTGTATGATTTTGGGTGTTGGCGGCCTGCAGCTTTTTGGCATGGGTATATTGGGGCAGTATCTGGGGAAGACTTACCTTGAAGTGAAGAACCGTCCGATCTATGTAGCGTCGGTGGTGGAAACCAACGAACCGGGAGAGGATAAGGCAGAGAAAGGAGAATGACAGTGAAAAAAGTAATTACATACGGCACATTTGATCTGCTTCATGCGGGGCATATCAATATCCTGCGCCGTGCAAGGGAACTTGGGGATTACCTGATTGTCGTGCTTTCCACGGATGAATTTAATGCAGTTAAAAATAAGAAAGCATACTACAGTTATGAGGATCGCAAATTGATCCTGGAGGCGATCCGTTATGTGGATGAAGTGATCCCGGAATATAACTGGGAGCAGAAAATTGACGATGTGGTGCGCAATAAGGTGGACGTTTTTGTAATGGGTGATGATTGGAAGGGGAAATTTGATTTCCTAAAGGAATACTGTGAGGTCATTTATCTGCCGCGCACCGAGGGGATTTCAACGACAAAGATTAAGACTGACCTGCATGAGGAAGATCTGGCAAAAAAGGCGGGAAAAGGAGCGGGGCGTGAAGGAAAGAACGGGGAGGAGCTGGCTTAAACAGGCCGCAAAAAAAGCGGTGCTTGCCTGCTATCACGGGATGGCTCTCCTGCTTCCTATCCGGCGCAGGATCGTTGTTTTTATGAGCAGCCTAGGGCGCAATTATTCCGGGAACCCCAGGGCAATCTGCGAGGAGATGGCAAGGCAGGGGCTGACAAAGGATTTTCGCTGCTATTATATTTTTGATAAGCCAAAGCGTTTTAGGGACGAACTGCCGCAGGGCGTGCACGCCCTGAAAAATGCGAGGTTTTTTTACTATTTTGTTATGGCCATGGCCGGGGTCTGGGTTTCGGATACCAGATTCCAGAATTATATGGTGAAACGCAGGAAAACATTATATATCCAGACCTGGCACGGCACGCCGCTAAAAAAGCTTGCACTTGATCTAAAGGAATTGCATATGGCGGGGGGGCAAAGCCTGGCAGAATATAAGGAAGAATTTTGCAAAAACTCGGCAACCTGGGATTATCTGATCTCGCAGAACCCGTTTTCAAGCGGGGTCTTTCGGCGGGCGTTTGCCTTTCGGGGGAAAATGCTTGAGATTGGGTATCCGCGCAACGATATACTGTATCGGACGGGTATCCCGTCAACACTGCATACAGGGTTTGGGCAGGGGGGAAAACATGCCGGGGAGGATGTTAGTTCCAACAATAATTTGGCTATAGGAAAGCTAAGAAAAGAATTGGGGATTTCGGATGGCAAAAAAGTTATGCTCTACGCCCCGACCTGGCGGGATAACTCCTATTATAACGAGAGGGATTACTGTTTTGGGACGGAACTTGATTTTGTAAAGATGAAGGAAGCATTTGGGGACACTTATATTCTTGTGGTAAAATATCATTATATGGTGTGGGAAGAAAGTTTAAATCTTGACCCGGATTTTGTCCGTGTGGTGGGGGACGGGGTGGATATTGCAAAGCTTTATCTGATTGCTGACCTTTTAATTACGGATTACTCTTCGGTAATGTTTGATTACAGTATTCTTCTAAGACCGATGTATTTTTATGCCTATGACCTTCAAAATTACAGGGATACGCTAAGAGGATTCTATTTTGATTTTGAGAGGGAAGCCCCGGGACCGATTGTTACGTCAACGGATGAGCTGATAGAGGCAATCCGCAGTCATGCGGCGGATGGATATCAGGAACAATATCGGCGTTTTGTGGAAAAATATAATCCTTTTGACGACGGAAACGCTGCGGGAAAAGTAGTTGAACTAATTAGGGAACATTCCATCCATCCCCGTACCATGGGCAGGATGCAGGATTAATAAAAGTAAAAATAAGGAGAATAAAGGAAATGACTGGAAAGAAACCTTTTGTTACTAAGGAACAAGTGGAGGAAATTGTGAAAACCTATCCAACCCCGTTCCATATCTATGACGAGCGGGCAATCCGGGAAAACGCAAGACGCATGAGGGCGGCTTTTTCCTGGAATCCCGGTTTCAAGGAATATTTTGCTGTGAAGGCAACACCAAACCCTTATATTTTAAAGATTTTAAAGGAGGAGGGATGTGGGACGGATTGTGCTTCCTTAACGGAACTTATGCTTTCGGAGGCGGCGGGGATTACGGGGGAAAATATTATGTTTTCCTCAAATGATACGCCAATGGGGGAATATACAAAGGCGAAACAGCTTGGTGCATTTATTAATCTGGATGATTATACCATGATTGATTTCCTAGAGAGGGAATGTGGGGTGCCAAAAACAGTCTGTTGCCGTTATAATCCGGGCGGAGTGTATGAAGTCAGCAACGGGATTATGGATAATCCGGGCGATTCAAAATATGGGATGACAAAGGAACAGATGGTTGAGGCCTTTTCGCGCCTCTTACAACTTGGTGTAAAGCATTTTGGCCTGCATTCCTTTTTGGTCAGCAACACGGTTACAAACGATTATTACCCGATGCTTGCGCGGACGCTGTTTACTTTAGCGGTGGAACTTGCAGAAAAAACCGGTGCCCACATCCGCTTTGTCAATCTTTCGGGTGGGGTCGGTATCCCATATTATCCTGGGCAGGAACCGAATAATATTGAAATTATCGGCGAGGGCGTGCGCAAGGCTTACGAGGAAATCCTTATACCGGCTGGGATGGGCGATGTGGCAGTCTTTACAGAACTTGGACGCTTTATGCTGGCACCTTACGGGCATCTGGTTACACGCGCTATCCATGAGAAACATATTTACAAGGAGTATATCGGAGTGGATGCCTGTGCGGTCAACCTGATGCGCCCGGCCATGTACGGGGCATATCACCATATTACGGTGCTTGGTAAGGAGGATTCGCCATGCGACCATAAATATGATATTGTGGGTTCGCTGTGCGAGAACAACGATAAATTTGCAGTTGACCGGATGCTCCCGGAAATTACGGTGGGGGACTATCTTGCCATACATGATACCGGGGCACACGGATTTTCAATGGGATATAATTACAACGGGAAACTGAGGTCAGCAGAATTGCTGCTTTGTGAGGATGGTTCCATAAAGCAGATCCGGCGCGCAGAAACGCCGCAGGATTATTTTGCAACCTTTTCCTTCCCGGATTCTTCCTTTTCAAATTTGGCGGTTAGCAAAACTTGAAAATATCCGCCAGTAAAAGATCCGGAAAATAAAGTTTAATCCGGGATGAAAATGGGAACGAAAAAAGATATAATATAATGGATTTCTTGAAGGGGGATTGTGATGAAGTATAAGGTTTTGATAACGGGAAAGAACAATTCCATAATCGATGATTTCTTTTCCCAGATGAGCGATGATTTTGAGGCGGTTACAACATCAAACCGCTACGATGATATTATAAGGCACCTGACTTTTTACAAGCCTGATGTGTTTGTCTACTGTATTTCCGGTGAATCGCGCGACAATATTAACCAGCTTAACAACGCAAGGTTTAGGATGATGGAAACACGCATACCCATTGTTTTAGTTGGTGCGAAAGAGGAATGCGATGAAGTGGAAAGGATTGCAGTAAATCTTTCAAGCCTGACTTTGTACCGGCCGATTTCCATACCGACCATTACCGCAAGGATTGCAAAGCTTTTAGAGGGATGGCCGCGTGGGGGCAGGCAGCCCGGGGAGCCGGAATCCGTCCTAGGTGGGATACTTGCGTCAAAAACATATCCGTATCCCAGACGGCGCAGGTTGAGAGTGATAAATCCCCGACGACGCAGATAGAGTCTGACAAATCCCCGGCACCACAGATTGAGGGTGTTAAGGAAAAACGTAGGCGCAACCATGTGCTGGGGGTGGTTGATAATTCCATGATGCTGA
>CAMWUU010000116.1 GCA_947177515.1 uncultured Lachnospiraceae bacterium | reverse complement strand
CAAGTACATCATCCTCCATAATCCGATCCGAACGATCCTCATAGAAGAAATCCGTTTCCTCCTCATATACATCCAGCCCCGCAGCACCAATCTTGTGTGCCTTAATCCCCTCAAGAAGTGCCTCGCTGTCAATCAGCGCCCCGCGGGACGTATTGATCAGGATCACACCGTCCCGCATTTTTGCAATGGTATCCGCATTAATAATATGCTTTGTTTCCTTAGTCAGAGGGCAGTGCAGCGAAATCACGCTAGAATCCCGGCAGAGTGTATCCATATCAACATAGGTTACTCCATCCCTAGGCACTGGATACGGATCGTATGCCAGGATTTTCATACCAAAACCAAGGCAGACATCGATAAAGGCCTGACCGATCTTTCCCGTTCCCACCACACCCATGGTCTTGCCGTGGAAATCAAACCCCGTCAAACCATTTAAGCTGAAATTATACTCCCTGGTACGGTTGTAAGCACGGTGGAGTTTCCGGTTCAGCATCAGCGCCATCCCCATCGCATGTTCCGCGACCGCATACGGGGAATAAGCTGGGACGCGCAGAATACGGATACGATCCTTTGCCGCACTGAAATCAATATTGTTGTACCCCGCACAGCGCATACCAACCACGCGGATCCCCAACTCATAGATTTTATTCAGTGTCGGCGCGTCAAGGGTATCATTTACAAATGCCACCACAGCATCGCTGCCCTCCGCCATACGCGCCGTGCGGCGGTTCAATTTCTCCTCAAAATAGTTGATTTCAAAATCATACTGCCCCTTCTGCTTATCAAAAAAATATTTGTCATAGGGCTTGGTGTCAAAAAAGCTGATTGTCTTCATAATCCTGATACCTCGTTTCTAAAATTTTAAATTACGGAAAGCCTCCACCGTTATTTTCCGCCTTAATGCCGGATTTATTCGGTTTTTTCATTTTCTTTGTGTGCTAATCTCAAGCGATTTCCCGTCAGTTTTTATTGTGATTGTCCCCATGGTATCCGTCCGGTAAATCTGCATATCCATATCCTGGTAGCGCGCTATCACCTCACTGTGCGGATGTCCATACTTATTATCCTCCCCACAGCTAATCACCGCATAAGCCGGATCGATGGCCTTTAAAAAAGCCTCTGTGTTAGAAGTCTGGCTCCCGTGGTGACCCGCCTGGAAAACATCCACATCCGGCAGTGTCCCAAGGCCTAGCATCTGTTCTTCGCTCTCCTCCTCCGCATCACCGCTAAAGAAAAATTTCCGCTTCCCGAATGTTATACAGAGTGCTGCCGAGTAATTATTTGTTTTGCTATATTCCATTTCCTGCGGTGCATAAAACTCCACCAAGGCATTCCCAAATTCAAAGGAAACCCCCGGTTTTGGAACAATGACCTCTGCACCGCTCTCCTTTACTGCATCCTTAAAATCCCCGTAAATCTTACTGTCGTTGTCCTCCTGTCGAAACACAACCGTTCCCACCGGGAAGGCACGGATCACCTTGGGCAGTCCGCCGATATGATCTTCATGGCTATGTGTGGCAACCACATAATCAAGCTTGTCAATCCCAAGCCCGGAGGTCGCCTCAATAACTTCCTGCGCACTTCCACGGCCTCCCCCATCAATCATCATCGTATACCCGCCGCACTGTAGGATGGTACAATCCGCCTGCCCAACATCAAGGTATGTAATTACAAGTTCATCGCCCCCTGTATCCCTGAAACCCTCCTCCTCTTCTAGAAAACTATAGAGGAGCCCTTTTACGCCTCCCGGCAGTTCTTTTCCAAACAGCAGGGAAAACAGCGCAATAAACAGGGCGATACAGGCCGTCAGCAGATAGCGCTCCTTGCGCTTACCCTTCTGCGTACCCGAAGTGGACTGCTGTTCTTTCTGGTTACTGTTTTTCTGGCTCATGTTCTTTCCTCCCGGTTATTTTAATTCTCCCAACCCGCCTTTCTTTTGTTTTTTCGAACTATGTTCCTGTCAGTCCATATAAACCCCACCTCCGATTTATTTTATGCATACTTCCGCTGGTTTTATTTACCTTAATCATAGCAGAAAAAGCCGAAAAATGGAAGAGGGAATAAAGCTGTAACATCATAGCAGATACTCCAGGCTTTTCAGATATAGAAAAAGCGTTCTTTGCTGACCATATGGCTTAATGCTGCGGCGTTAGAACGCAATGGAGGACACAAAAACAGCCACAAACCCTTGATTCCACTGGCAAATCTTCGGTTTGTGGCTGCTTTTCCACCATGGGGACAATGGGACTTGAACCCATGACCTACGTTACAAACGCATCGCTCTCCCATCTGAGCTATATCCCCAAATTTTTTATCATTCCCAGTATATTTCGAGGAAGTCGATTTATCAAGAAAAAAATACCAGATTTCCTAAGGTTTTACACTAAAATCCATAAATTTCCTAATCATTCCAGTAATCCCTTAAAAACACACATAAAAAATGCAAAAAACATTTGACAATTCCGCAAAAATCCCATAAACTATAGAAAACGCGGGATTACAGGTAAACAAATAAAAACCGTAGCCTGCCTGCAATTTCAGCGGCAAACAGGGCTTGTACTGGTTTCGACGGGGGTTTTGAAGTTGCGGAAGCCATCCGTGGTCCGGGACCACGTTAAAACTCGGAATTAAAATTAAACGCTGAAGACAATTTAGCACTCGCTGCCTAACGGTAGCTGTCGGCCTTAAGCTTCCTGCGGCTTAAGCACCGGCATCAAACTTGCAGGGCACTCCGACCCTTAAGCTTTGCGGGGCCGGAAGATTCCATGAAGCTACTAAAGTCCAGAGCCTGTCCGTTGGCGCTGGATGGAGGGAATGACAAAAAACTGACTGTGATGGGAGATGCTGCAGTGGAAGAGCTTTCGGACAGGGGTTCGACTCCCCTCAGGTCCACTAAAAAAGCTGCTGCCAATATAATAAGGGATAATACATCCTCTGTTATATTGGCAGCAGCTTTTTCGCTCTTTTTCCCTGTATTCAGGCATTGAGTGCTGCCACAATTGCCGGGATCATCTGCTTTTTGCGCGACACTACACCGGAAAGTAAAACCCCCTGCCCCGCTGCCTTCCCATGGAATGCATTCAAAAGCAGGCTTTCCGCACCGCTTCCTATGTAGAGCACCTCAGTTGATTCACGGATAATATTGGTCAGCATAAAGAATACCATATCAACGCCAAGTTCCCGGTACGCTTTCTCCATATAAGGAAGCAGCCGTTCTTTTAATTCCTCAAGCCCCTGCGCATTCATTGAATTAATCTGTCCCACTCCAAATGTTATATTTCCTGCCGAAAACTTTTTAAAATCCTGGTAGAAAATCTCCTCCGGGGACTTCCGTTTCAGATCGCTGCCCGCCTCAAACATCTCCCCTGCAAATTCTGCAACATCCAGCTTTGCTATGGCTGCCAATGCTTCCGCTGCTGCCCGATCCACCTCCGTACAGGTCGGGGAACGGTACATCAGGGTATCAGAGAGGATGGCTGCACACAGAAGGCTTGCCATCTTTTCATCTACTTCCACATTATTTTCCTGATACATCTGATATATGATTGTCGCCGTACAACCGAGTGGCTGGTTACGGAAAAAAACCGGTGACATGGTTTCAATCGTGCCAAGCCTGTGATGGTCAATGATCTCTAAGATCTCCGCTTCATCCACGCCATCAACCGCCTGCGTTTTCTCGTTATGATCCACAAGGACGACCTGCTTTCGCCGCATATTCAATAGGTTCCGGCGGGAGATCATCCCGCAGTAATTGCCCTTTTGGTCAAGGATTGGGAAGTCCCGGTTACGTTTCTGTGCCATTACGTTTTTGATTTCCTCAACAAATGCATCTTTCTGGAAGGTATTGAGATTATCCCGCACCATAAAATGCGCAATCGGCATACTCTGGTGGATCAGGCGCGCCACCGTGTATGTGTCATGCGGTGTCCCAATCACCGTGCAGCCATGTTCCTTCGCCAGCATACGGATTGTGTGGGATACCTTTGCCCCTTCACATACAATAATACAGCCTGCTTTCATCTCGATTGCACAAAGCTGCGATTCATAGCGGTTTCCCAAAATGACAAGGTCATGCTCCTCAATATAATCCTCCATTAGATCCGGGTTTGCCGCAGCAATTAATACCTTGCCCCGGTCAAATACCGCACCTGCCTCCCCGACCAGCATCGTTCCGTCAAGTGTTTCTAGGATATTGGCATACGGTGTCTTCGCCTCGGACAATATCTTACTGTCGTAGACTTCCATGTACGAAGTTGCGATATCACTGATAGTAATCAGCCCAGCCAGCTTCTTTCCCTCCGTGATTGGCAGCGTTACCACATTCTGCTTTTTCATCAGGGTCCATGCCTTCTTAAGCGAAATCTGGCTGTCCACCCCCGCCGTTGTACGGATTTCAATATCACAAACCTGCGTTGATACGTCCGCAATATATTCAGGCATTTTTATGCCGAATCGTTTCAGTACATACTGTGTTTCCGCATTAATCTGCCCTGCCCGCATTGGTACATATGCCTTCCCAGTCAGGATCTTTTTCAGGTTCGCATACGCGATTGCCGAGCAGATAGAATCCGTATCCGGATTTTTATGCCCAATTACAAATATTCTTCTCTCCTGCTCTGCCATTTAGCCTCCTTATTTGAAGTCCCGCATATCCCCTCCCATCCCCCCTTCCATGGAGGGTTTTCCCTACGCCTTGCTCCCGGAAAACCCTCCGGTTTCTGTGCGGGGATATGCTGTTAGTGGTTCTCCCTAATATAAATTTTTGACTTTGAAATCTTTTTCTGCTTCGCGGCGCTGATCCTTTTTGGCGATTGCTTCACGCTTATCATAAAGCTTCTTGCCGCGCGCTAAGCCAACCTCGACCTTGACTAAGCTTCCTTTAAAATAGATATTCAATGGCACCAGGGTATAGCCCTTCTCCCTGATTTTCCCAAGAAGCTTATTGATCTCATATTTGTGCATCAAAAGCTTGCGTACACGAAGGGGATCTTTATTAAATATATTGCCCTTCTCATATGGGCTGATATGCATACCATAAAGGTATACCTCACCCTTCTCAATGCGGATGAACGCCTCCTTAATACTTCCCTTTCCCATGCGCAGCGACTTGACCTCCGTCCCTGCAAGCGAAACCCCAGCCTCGTAGGTTTCCTCAATAAAAAAATCAAAGAAGGCCTTTTTATTATTCGCTACAATCTTTTTTCCTTCCTTCACCGTTTTCGCCATGTTCCCCTCATTCTTTCCAAAACTTCCGTTTTCACACCAGCAGCATATCAATCGTCTTTAATACCTTGTCCGTAGCGACTACTTCCACCCTAACCCTTTGTCCAAGTTTGTAGGTACGCCTTGTGTGCTCGCCGACCAACTGATAGGCAGCCTCATCGAAAATATAATAGTCATCGTCCATATCTGCAAGCCGCACCATGCCCTCCACTGTATCCGGCAGTTCCACATACATGCCCCATGAAGTCACACCTGAAATCACACCGTCAAAAACTTCTCCGATCCTACCTGACATATACTCCACTTTCTTAAGTTTCTCCACCTCACGCTCCGCTTCATCCGCCCGACGTTCCGTCTGGCTAGTCTGTTTCGCCACCTCCGGCAGGATCCCACGGTAGTGGGCAATTCTTTCCTCGTCCAGTTTCCCGCGCAGGTTCTCCTTAATAATACGATGGATCTGCAAATCGGGATAACGCCTGATGGGCGAAGTAAAATGACAGTAATATTTCGCTGCCAGGCCAAAATGTCCGTCACAGAAATCCGTATACTTCGCCTGCTTCATCGAGCGCAGACAGAGCCTTGCAATCATTGGCTCTTCCGGTGTTCCCTCCACCCTGTCAAGAAGTTTTTGCAGCTCTTTTGGATGGACTTCCTCCTGCCCGATATGGATGCTATAACCAAAATTGTTGATAAAAATACCGAGTTTCTGTATTTTTTCCAAATCCGGGTTTTCATGCGTCCGATAGAGGAATGGAAGCTCCTGCCAGAAACAATCCTCCGCAACTGTTTCATTGGCAACCAGCATAAAATCTTCAATCAGCTTCGTCGCACGGTTGCGCTCATAAGGCTTGATCTCAAGCGGGTTACCCTCCCCATCCACAACAATCTTGCACTCCGGGAAATCAAAATCAATCGAGCCGCGCCGCCTTCTCTTCTCCCTTAAGATCCCGGCCAAAGTATCCATTTCAAGAAGCATCGGCACAATATCCCTGTAAGTTTCGCACTCTTGCCCATCCTGATCCTCAATAATCTTTTTTACAGAAGTGTAGGTCATACGGTAATCAACATGGATAACAGTTTCCGCAATCCGGTGCCCCATCACATTACCTTTCATATCAATCTCCATCAGACAGCTAAGCGCTAGGCGGTCTTGACCTGCATTTAGTGAACAGATCCCATTTGACAGCCGGTGCGGCAGCATCGGAATTACACGATCCACCAGATAGACACTCGTCCCCCGCTCGTAAGCTTCCCGGTCAAGCGCCTGACCTTCCTTTACATACTCGCTGACATCCGCGATATGCACACCAAGCTTCCAAACATCCCCCTCGCGGGTCAGCGTTACCGCATCATCAAGATCCTTCGCATCCTCGCCATCAATTGTAATGGTAGTAAGCCCCCGTAAATCAAGCCGGCCTTCCCGATCTTTTTCACAAATTTCATCCGGGATATGCCCCGCCTGCGCATAAACCTCCTCCGGATAATCAAGGGGAATCCCATATGCATAGACCACCGAAAGTATATCCACCCCAGGATCATTGACATGCCCGAGTACCTTGACTACTTCCCCTTCTGGATTCTTCTTTTCGTCCCCATAATTTGTAATATTTACCAATACCTTATGCCCATTCACCGCCCCCGCCGACTTTTCCTTCGGGATAAAAACGTCATAGGCAAATTTCTGATTATCCGGAATCACAAAACCAAAGCTTTTCCCCCGCTGGTATGTGCCAACAATCTGTGATGTCCCGTGCTCGATAATCTCCAAAACCCTGGCCTCACAACGCTTCCCCGGCAGGCGCTCCTCCTGCACATAAATCAGGACGGTATCCCCGTCAAGCGCTCCCTTTGTCCCGACCTCTGGGATAAAATAATCCTCCTTTTCCCCTTCCACACTCACAAAGCCAAACCCCCGGTTTGTCCCATGAAAAACGCCCGACTTCTTGTTCGCATCCGCAGCACGGTAGCGGCTCGCCGAATCGATTGTAATCTTGCCCTCATGAATCAGTTCATCCAGCGTCTGCTTTAATTCTTCCCGCTCCGCCTTTGGCACCATAAGGAGTACCGCAAGCTCTTTAAAACGCATAGGACGGTAACTTCTGTCTGTAATCAACTCATAAATTATCTGCTTTTTATCTTCCATCTTACCTCATTTCCACATCCTATATGATGCACACAAAAATCCCAAAAACAAAAGAAGGGACACGCTGAGTCCAGTGTGTCCCTTGTCCCTATGGTTCCCGCAAAAGCGCCGTCCTATCCGCGCATAAGCCAATACGATCTACCAGTTCATCGCCAGAACAATTGAGATGATGATGAACAATGCAGCAAGAATTTTTGTAATCTTTTCTAAGGTTCCCTCAATTGAGCGTCCCTTGTTCTTGCCCCAATAAGTATCCGCCACGCCGTTAATTGCTCCAGAAAGTCCTGCTGACTTGCCCTCCTGCATCAGTACGACCACAATCAATGCGATACAAAGCAACACATAAATCACGGTAACAATTCCTCTTAATACTTCCATGGTTTTCTGTTCCTTTCCTTGTCCTTATACAGCTTGCTTTGCACAAAAAGCGCCACGCGTTCCAATCCATGCCCGCATTTACGCTTGCCTGCTAACGACTCCGTACAACCTGTTCAAAGTCACGGAATTGATTATAGCATATCCGTCGCAGGATTTCAAGTATTTTCTTAAAAACTGCCATACCTACCACCCTACCATAAAAAAGACATCCCTGACTGCCTTTAGCACCCAAATCATTTTCATCTAAAAAAAGCAGAAGGGATCCTTCCGGATTCCCTTCTGCTTTTCGCCAGAAAAAAATTATTCCGTTTATTCTTCTGCTTCCTTTACCACTACCTTGTACTTTCTCGGTGTCGTAGTCGCACGGTATTCCACAACATTGCCGTCCTCATCATATTCTGCACATTCGCTCTGTACTGCCCAGACGGTAAGTTCTGCTTCACCTGCTCCCACTGCGGTCACTTTCCCCTTTGTTTTGCCCACTGTAAAGACTTCCGGGTTGGAGGAAAGGAAACGCACTCCATCCGTGATTTTATCCCGACCACTCCAGGACTGCACACCATCCGAATCTGTACGGAAGGCTTTCGTCTGGAAGCTATCTCCCACTGTAAGATTTAACAACTTCTTCTCGCTGTTTGGGCTGATTCCGGCATCCACTGCATTCCGTTTTACCGTTATCTTACAACTCTTAACAATCTTCTCACCCGTTTCTATGTCCGTGAAAGTCGCCTTAACCGTGGTCTTTCCGACACTGACTGCGGTTACAAGTCCCTTGCGCTTGCCAACTGTGGCAATCTTCGGATTAGTGGATTTGAATTCCACCGTATAGCCATCCTTATTCCATACGACAGCATACCTCTTTGAAACATACTGACCTGTCACATCGCCATCTCCATAATAAAGTTTGATTCCTGTATACATCTGGGGTCCAGTTGGGGTTGGTGTCGGGGTTGCGGTCGGAGTCGGGGTCGCCGTTACATCAGGCGTTGGAGTCGGGGTCGGATTAGACGGCGACACCGGTCCCGGATTCCACGGAATGGAAGATCCCGGTGTTGGCGTTGGGGTTGGAGTTGGGGTCGGGGTTGGCTTCTTCAATTCCTCCCCATAAACATAACCCACGGTTTCCTGCATGGCGCGGTATGTTGCTGTAGTTACCTGGTTGTTGCTGTCATAAGCTACCACCTTTCCAACTGCCAACTGTGTTTTGTCCGTCCCAAATAACGACTGGGTTCCCGAAATATAAACATTCAAGGTTCTTGTATCCGGATGGTAACGGAATTCGCAAACCTTCGCCACACCCGTTACCTCATCGGAAAATTCAAATCCCACATCTGCCACATTCCCGCTTACAGAAAGGCCAAACTGGATGGAGGAAACCCCATCCGCCCCTGCCACGGAGGAAACGAGGGCAACTGCCCCCGTTCCGTCCACCGAAAGCTGGAACGTAAGATTATCATTGGCAAATACATGTACTGGCAATAATGCGGCAATTGCAACCAATGCAATCATCACTCTTACGATAAACTTCTTCATGTCCTACTCCTTATTCCTGCGGATTGCTTTGGCTGGCATCCGTCGGTTCCTGCGAAACACTTCCGCCATCTTCCGACGAACCTTCCGTATTACTGTTATCCTCCGAATTTCCAGGCAAATTTGTGTCATCATCTGACGGATCTTTTACATCTTCGGATGGCGTATCCGATGGAGTGTTTTCATCCCCCGATGGCGTATCTGCCGGATCTTTCCCATCTTCGGAT
>CAMWUU010000115.1 GCA_947177515.1 uncultured Lachnospiraceae bacterium | reverse complement strand
GGGGTGGAGGAAAACCTGCTCCACCTGTCAAAACAGGCGCAAAAACTAATGGAGCGAATGGATATCTGAACTATGCGGCGGACAGGAGTTGGAAGGACACCGGGGTTCTGGCAGGAGAGTTAATAAAAAACAATCCGGGGGAATGTCTCACAACAAAAACTCCTTATCCAAAAATGTAACTGTAAACCGGTCTGTACCTTAGGGTATCCGACCATGGGATTGGGCTTTCGCGGATCGTACCCTCAATACAACCGCAAGGCTGCATCTGTCCGCCGTTATACAGTAAAATATGGACTATTACTATTAAGAAAAATCGGTTCTGTGCTAAAAAGAGGGGATGTTAGAAAACTGTTTCGGTATGAAACAGGAAAATAGATAGAAAATTTGTTGGATTTCGCTGCATAATGTGTTATACTAGGGGGCGGCAGCAGGTAACTGCCGCTTGACACAATATCACGGGGCTGTCCGTGCCATGCAGGAAAGAGGTATTGAATTATGGAAAGACGAGCGAAACAGGCAGTGATCGGGACTTTGCTTGTTCTGGTGCTGATTTTGGTTCTGGGTGGGATTACCCTGGTGAAATATCTTTCACCCGGAAAAGAAGTAATGAGCCTTGCCGACTATTATCATGTGCCGGCGGGGGAAGCAATGATTATATTGGATGATAAGATTTATGAGAAGAATGCAATAATTGCGGGTGGGCAGCTTTATGTGGATTTTGATACCGTCGTGCAGCGCTTTAACAAACGCTTTTATTGGGACGGGGTGGAACAGGTGCTGATTTACACGACACCGACAGAAGTTATCAAGGCCAGACCACAGGAGAATTTTATAGAAATCAATGGCGGGAAGGAAGAATATGGAAGACCAGCCATAATGGAAAAAAATGGTGTGCTTTACTTGCTGCTTGATTTTGTCGCAGAATATTCGGATATAAGTTATAGGGCATATCCTGCCGAGATGGAAGGAACCATACAGCGCGTGTTGATCACAAGTGTATACGGGGACTATCTCTATACTAACGTGGTGAAGGAAACGCAGCTTCGCACGGATGCTGACCGGAAAAGCCCGATCCTTAAACAGATGGAAAAAGGGGAAAAGCTGATGCTTTTAGATGGCGGGGGTTCCCAGAAAAACGGTTATATGACGGTTATGACGGAGGATGGGGTTCGTGGCTATATTTTAAATAAATGTGTTAGTGAAGGCTATTATGAAAGGCTGGTAAGCGATTTTGAAGCCCCGGTCTATACCAGCACCGCAGACGGGGAGGAAGTAATGCTTGTCTGGCATGTTGTGACGAATTCTACAGCAAATGGCAATCTTACAGGCCTTATTGCAAATACCAGGGGGGTGACAACCGTATCCCCGACCTGGTTTTCCATAGCAAGCAACGATGGGGCAATCTCCTCACTGGCAGATTCAGGGTATGTGGATACCGCTCATGGGCTTGGTCTAAAAGTTTGGGGACTGGTAGATAATTTTGGTGAAAATATTGACAGCTACGCTATCCTCTCCTCTACGACTTCCAGGGAGCGGCTGGAGAAAGAACTCGTTTCCGTGGCACTTTCGTGTGGTATGGATGGCATCAATATCGATTTTGAGAGCCTGCCAGTGGAGGCGGGACCGCATTTTATACAGTTTTTGCGTGAACTTTCAGTAAGCTGCAGGAAATATGGGCTGGTGCTTGCGGTTGATAATTATGTGCCGGCAGGCTATAACCGGTATTATGATTTTGCAGAACAGGGAGTGATTGCTGATTATGTTATTATCATGGCGTATGATGAGCATTATTCCGGTTCGGCAGAGGCGGGGAGCGTATCTTCCATCTCTTATGTTGAGAACGCAATCAGGGATACGAAGGAAATGGTACCAGCAGAGAAGGTTATTATTGCGCTTCCGTTTTACACAAGACTTTGGAAGGAAACGGATGTGGACGGCGTGACTGTCCTGAGAGTGGAACGGACACCGGGTATGGCGGATGCGGCGGCGATCCTAAAGGAAAACAATGCAGTGGCAGAATGGGATGAAACCACCTGCCAGTATTATGCGGAGTATGATAAAGATGGGGCACATTACCGGATCTGGCTTGAAGATGCGCGCTCGCTTTCTGAGAAGGCAAAAAGAGTATGGGAGGCGAAGCTTGCAGGCATTGGTGCCTGGCGGCTGGGGCTTGAAACGAGGGATGTCTGGGATATATTTGCCGGGGAAGGTGAATAAGCTTTGTGTATTTTCTTTTCCGTGCCGTCATAGATTATAGGGATGGATGGAAAAGGAGGAGGCTGGGTTCTGGCCGGTCTAAAATGCCGAAACAATTTAAAATTGGGCTGTATCTATTAGTCCTCTGCGCTGCCTGCCTGTTTGCGGGCAAATGTTTGAGGATGTTCACAAAAGCAAATGTAAATAAGGGGGAAACACAGGATGGAGGGCAGGTACAAAACATACCAGGCGGGGAGGGCACTAAAGGGTCTGGGCAGGATGGGGAGGAGAAAAGTGGATCGGATGTCCTTTTGCCGGAACAAAGGGATGCCCTGAATGATTTTAGTGGGAACGGACGGGTGCTTGTCCTAGATGCCGGGCATGGGGCATTTGACCCCGGGAAGGTTGGTGTCAACGGTGCGAAAGAAAAAGATATCAACCTTGCCATTGCGCAGAAACTGCGCGTTTATCTGGAGGCAGTAGGATTTACGGTACATATGACGCGGGATTCAGATGATGCGCTCTATGAGGAAGGGGATTCCAACAAAAAATCCGCGGATATGAGGAGCCGCATCCGCACCATGGAGGAAAAGTCACCAGAGTTTGCCGTAAGTATCCACCAGAACAGTTTCACACAGGAGTCTAGTTTTGGTGCCCAGGTTTTTTACTTTGGGAATTCCGGGGAGGGTAAGCGCCTAGCGGAATGTCTTCAGACAACAATCAAGAATGTGATAGCGGATGATAATCACAGGGAACCAAAAGCCAATCAAAGTTATTATCTCCTGAAAAAATCGCCGTGTCCAATGGTTATTGTGGAGTGCGGTTTCTTAAGCAACCAGAGGGAAGCGGATTTGCTGGTGACAGAGGACTATCAAGATAAAATGGCCTGGGCAATTTGTCTTGGAATTGTGGAATATTGCAGGGGAGAAAACCAAGTGGAAATGTAAATCGATATAGAAAACTTGTATTATAAGCTGTACCAGAAAAGCATAGAAATATGGATGCCAAAAAATGGAGAAATATGGAAACAATTATAAAAAAAATCAATCGTGAAAAACTGAAAAAAGAAGACTTTGCCGAGGCAGTGGATATCCTGCGTTCTGGGGGGCTGGTAGCGTTCCCGACTGAAACCGTATATGGGCTTGGCGGGAACGCGCTGGATAAGTCTGCGTCGGCTAAAATATACGCGGCGAAAGGGCGGCCGTCTGATAATCCCCTGATTGTGCATATTGCAGACAAGGACGCACTGTCTGGGTTAGCAGAGGAAATCCCTTTGATGGCATGGGAGTGTGCTAAGTACTTTTGGCCAGGACCACTAACCATGATTCTCAAGAAAAAGCCTGTTGTCCCAGACAGTACGACGGGGGGACTTCCCACTGTTGCCATCCGTATGCCCTCGGATGCGGTTGCCCGGATGTTGATTGCGGAGTCGGGACTCTATATTGCGGCACCAAGTGCAAATGCATCAGGCAGACCCAGCACGACGAGGGCGGAACATGTGTATAAGGATCTTGCAGGGCGGATCGGGTTGATCCTAGATGGCGGGGAAACCACGATTGGGCTGGAATCGACAATTCTTGACCTGTCGGGGGAAAAACCGGTGATCCTGCGGCCGGGCTACCTATCGCGCGAGGATCTGCTTCCCATTTTGCCGGATGTGGAGTATGATCCTGCCGTTATTGCAAAAACCATGCAGAAAGATATAGTGGCGAAGGCACCGGGGATGAAGTATCGCCATTATGCGCCGAAGGGAAACCTTACGATTTATGAAGGGGAGCAAAAGGCGGTAGTAGCGGCGGTTAACCGTGCTGTGGAAGAAAAGATGGGGGAAGGCTATACCTGCGCGGTACTTGCAACAGAGGAAACGAAAGGAGCCTACACCTGCCCGGTGGTAAAAAGTATCGGGGGGCGCGCCCAGGAAGAAATAATTGCGGCACGCCTGTTTGATGTGCTGCGCAGTTTTGATGATGGCGGCGTGGAATATATTTTTTCCGAGAGTTTTCCGGATGGGAATTTGGGTCCTGCAATTATGAACCGGCTGCTTAAGGCAGCCGGTTATCAGGTCATTTATGTGGGGGCGGAATAGAAGAGAAAAGGGGGTGGAAATTTTTACCCTACTCAGATTCGATCTGCGAAATTCTGCGGATATGCCGTTCGTCGTTGGAAAATGGCGTATCAAGGAAGGTATCCACAATTTTCAACGCCAGTCCGGCACCAACCACGCGCCCTCCCATGGCAAGGATATTTGCATTATTGTGCAGCCTTGTCGCCTCTGCGGAAAAGCAGTCATGGCAGAGGGCGCAGCGGATGCCTTTTATCTTGTTTGCGGTCATGGAGATTCCGATGCCGGTACCGCAGATCAATATCCCTTTCTCGCATTCCCCCTTTGCTACAGCATTCGCTACTGCTTTACCATAAACCGGATAGTCGCAGGAAGCAGTCGAATCCGTTCCAAAATCCTTGCATTCAATGCCTCGTTGTGCCAGGTGCTTGATAATTTCCTTTTTCAGTTCATAACCGCCGTGATCACTGCCAATTGCTATCATTTTTTTCTCCTCCTGAAATAATATTGTTATGTAGTTCCCCGTCCTGTACGGTAATTTCCGGAAGTTTTCCGTGAAGCAGACGGTAGATTACTTTTTGTATCCATCCATACAATTCTGTATAGCACGATTCGTAATCCTTTGTTTCTTTGCCGTAAGGATCTTCTACATCCCCATGTGCGCCCGCGTATTCCGGGAGTGTATAAACATTGTCGTTAATAAAGAAGTCGGTTGCAAGACGGCGTTTCTGGGCGGTGTTCATGGTTAGGATCAGAGTATCTTCATCCACTTCCTCCGCCTTAAACTGTCTTGCGGTATGGTTGCTCATAATAAGACCATGTGTTGCAAGCAGTGTTTCCGCCTTTGGGTTGACCGGTTCCGGGAACAAAACAACCAGCCCGCGGGAACAGACCTCTAGTGTAAGTCCGTGGACAGCATTCTTAAAGATCGTTTCGGCGATCGGTCCCATACATGTGTTATCCGTACATACAAAAATCAGTTTTGAAATCATAGACCCTCACTATAAAGTATTGCAAAGCTGAAGGACAAGCTTTACTGTATGCTTTATTGCCGCCGCTTCAAAAACGGGGTAATCCATTTGGGCGCTGCCATCCGCTTTGTCAGAGATCGCACGGATAATCAGGTAGGGAATCCGATTCAGGTATGCCGCCTGTGCAATAGCAGCTCCCTCCATTTCCGTGCACATGGGGTGGAATTGTTCTAGGAGATACTGTTTTTTCCCGCTGTCGGCAATGAACTGATCTCCGCTGACCACACGGCCAGTAAATACCTGGATTTCAGGGTTTACCTTCTCACATGCGGCTTTAGCCAGCGCGAGAAGGCGTTCATCGGCAGGAAAAACGGAGGTTTCCATGCGCGGGATAATCCCCGGTCCATAGCCAAATGCTGCCGCATCCACATCGTGTTGCAGGGAGTCCGAAGACAGAACGATATCCCCGATATTGATATGGGCATTAAGCGATCCGGCGATGCCGGTATTAATGACCATATCAACATGGAAAAGGTCGGCCAAAATCTGTGTGCAGATCCCTGCATTTACCTTTCCGATGCCGGAACGCACGACAACGGCATCCCTGCCGCATAATGTTCCTGCATGGAATGCCATACCAGCTTTGTGCGTTACTGTAACATCTTCCATCTGTGCGGTGAGTTTTTCTACTTCCTCTTCCATTGCGCCGATGATTCCTACCATAAATGTATACCTGCCTTTCTTATGTTCCTTCTGTGCCTGACCGCAGTCAGCGGTACCCCGGTTTGATGGGGAATGGATTATGTGCTTTGCCTTGCCGATATTATACCATGATCCAGCCATGCTATGCAAGAATATTTTTTTCCAGAAATTTGCATTTTTCGTGATTGGCGGGCGGCAGGGCAGTTTTACGGATAGCCGTTTTGCCTGTATTGTGGGATCATCACAATGGAGCCGCCGGATTTTTTGTAGATGGACGGCGCACGGATATTTTTAAGGTTACATTCTTATATGCGGGGTTTAAGTCCCTCTCCTTTGTCATTTCCAGATAAGGGTAACCGTTTGCTGCCCAATGTACCCTGCGGATTCCCATATGGCGACCCAGGGTTTTACCATCCTTTGCATGTGGTACTGCATGGTAAACTAACAAATCGTCCCCACTTTCCTGATCCCTGATAAAACAGTTATGACCGGGACCGTACTCGCCGGGAATACTTTCCTTCGTTAAAATCGGATATGGAAGCCATTCCCAGCTTTCAGGGGAGAGCAGGTTGGCATCCTGCTTCGCGTGTAGCAGGCCAATACAGTAAAGGTCAGCCAGACCGGTGCTTGAACCGGATATGGTGACAAACAAATCGTTTCCATGCCGGAGCAGATATGGTCCTTCGTCAACAGGTGTTTCATAACGATCCCAGCCATACATCGGGCGCAAAATACATACCGGGTTTGTGGTGAGCTGCCAGGGCTGTGCCGGATCGATGGTTGCTATATAGATATCCGCAGAATCCGCAACAATTTCCGTTTTGGTGCGCTTTGGGAATTTGCGGTTTGACCACATTACATAATGTACCCCTCCCACACAAAAATAGGTCATGTCAAGGGAAATGCCATCCGGTTCTAGTTCTGTGCCATCCGGTTTGCATACGGGGCGCGGTGCTTCCCAGTCATTTTTGTTGGCTGGATCCCCGTTACAGCGCAGCACATGGCTGCGGACAGTGTACCATTCCCGTTCCCCCACTGTAGTAAACACGTAAGGTACGCCATTTATCACATGCATTTCCTGTGCCCATATATTGGCATGCGTATCGGATTCCGGGAAAGAATATACCGTTATCGGTTTTGCCATCGGAAGACCTTTTAGGGTATCACTGATACGGAAGGTAACGCTGTGCTGCCCTGAGGCGGACAGGAAATAGCGCCCATGGTAATTGCAGATGCATGGGTCGGAAATATGGTCAGAAAGAAAAGGGAAGGGGTAATCCGTTTGTTGTATTTCCCCGTGGATTTCATATTCCCCCGGTTTTGCCGTATCAATACCGGAAAGGGCATCCATATCCCAGCGGACTGCCTTTTTGTGGGAGGAACCGTCATTGTAGCGGCATATGGCTTTTGGCAGGTTAGCTAGGTCAATGGTTGCACCTGTTTCCACTTCCAGATACAGAGGTTCGACCCCGATATTTGAAATTTCTCCCAGGTATCCTTCGATTATTTTGGCTTCCTCCTCACTGATTTCGATCGTGTTTCCTAAAACGGCATCCACAATCCCGCAGTCTTTTACGGATTCAAAGGATGGGGCATCAAGGGGCGTTATATCAGAAAGATCCAGAAAATGTCTAGTAAATCCGCGGTAGAGTCCTTCCTTTGTTTCCCATTCGATACAGTACATATTCCGGTCTTCCTGAAAACGACATTTAGGGTGTCGGATCTCCTGATCTGCAAGTTTTAAAAGGCGGACCTCCTGATAGGTTACAAGGTTATCCGAACGAAACAGCACCATGCAGCCGGTGCTTGTCGGATCTGGACAGTTTTGGCCGCGGCGCACTGCGCAAAGACCAAAGGAACCGTCCGGATGGCGGAACACCCAAGGATCGATGAGTGTCCTAGTGATCCCTCCGGGTACTCCGCTTAAGAAGTCCGCTTTAGCAAATAAGATCCCTGTATTGTTGCGCATCGGGACAAAATTCTTCCCATCACGGCTCAGTGCTAGATGCAGCGCATCAAATACATCACAGTTTTCGGCGCGTAGACCGGGGTAATTCCCATCGTTCCCGCTATAATAATACTTTTCCCCCTTCCGGGTATATACAAGTGCAGATACCATTTTTAGCCTCCATGCTGCGGCTGTTTTTTAGGAGTAGCCCATGGCTTAAGTTTTGGCGCAGCACAAAACTTACTGGATGAAAATTTTGTTTCCACCCTTCGCCTTTCGCTTTTTGGTGTTTGTTGTCTGGATTATAACACAGGAAAGGGCAGAATGCAACGAAACCGGACAGGGAAAGTTTCATTCGGTTTTAAGCGTAAAATATGGCAGAAAGAACCAAAAATCAGTCCAAAACATCAAAATCCGAAAAAACCATTTGCATATTTGCGAAAAATGATATAAAATAGTGGTCACATCGGCAAGAGTGGAATAAATTACATAGGTAACAGCCGTTCCACTGTGTCTGTGCATAAATAGTGTAAATAATTAAGGGAGGAAATGCATATGATGACTTATAAAACAACAGGAACCTGTTCGCGGGAGATCAATTTTGATATTGATGAAGTCGATGGGGTAAAAGTTGTCAGGAATGTATCATTTGTCGGGGGCTGCAACGGCAACCTCAAAGGGATTGGCAAGCTTGTGGAAGGTATGCCAGTGGATGAAGTGATTCGCCGCCTTGAGGGGACAGTATGCGGGATGAAGAGTACCTCCTGCCCGGACCAGCTCGCGACAGCACTCAAAAGCATATAATTTCCGGAGGCGGATGAAGCAGATATGAAGCGGATTGTATTTACGGGAGGCGGCACGGCGGGGCATGTCACACCGAATATTGCCCTGATTGCAAGATTACAGGAAGAGGATTACGATATAAAATATATTGGCTCCTACCAGGGGATTGAGAAGGAACTGATCGAGAAACTGGGGATCCCTTATTATGGGATTTCTTCGGGGAAGCTGCGGCGGTATTTTGACCGGAAAAATTTCTCGGATATGTTCCGGGTAATAAAAGGTTTCCGGGAAGCAAAAAAACTTTTGCGTGAGTTAAAGCCGGATATTGTATTTTCCAAAGGCGGTTTTGTTTCGGTGCCGGTGTGTTTGGCGGCAAAACGCTGTAAAATCCCTGCAATTGTGCATGAATCCGATATGACACCGGGGCTGGCCAACAAGCTGGCAATCCCGTCTGCTGTCAAAGTATGTGCAAATTTCCCGGAAACCGTGCAGTATCTGCCGGAGGGCAAGGCAGTGCTTACTGGCACGCCTATTAGGCGTGAGCTCTTTGCGGGGAACCGCATCCGTGGGCTTGAATTCTGTGGATTCCGTGCTGACAGGCCAGTGATCTTAGTGGTCGGCGGGAGTACCGGTGCGCTTGCCGTTAATGAGGCCGTGCGCAATCTCCTGCCAACGCTCTTAAAACGGTTCCAGGTCGTTCACCTGTGTGGGAAGGGAAAGATGGATGCCTCCTACAATAATATTGCAGGTTACGTCCAGTATGAATATATCAGTGCGGAGTTAAGCGACCTGTCTGCGGCGGCGGATCTGGTGATTTCCCGTGCGGGCGCGAATGCCGTCTGCGAGCT
>CAMWUU010000114.1 GCA_947177515.1 uncultured Lachnospiraceae bacterium | reverse complement strand
GTTATAATGAATTGAGGCAAATATATTTTTTTAGGGAATTTTCATTGATATAGTATCACAGGCAGGCTTGAGGTATACGCGGGTATAGATATGATAAGTGCAAAAGAATTGATTGAATATATTGAAAAGGAAAAAGGAATCCCTTTGACAAAAATTGCCGATGGGCTGTGTGCCTATGCGGAAGTACAGGGAATCCGGATGGGAGAAATTGAGTGTGATCTTTTCTTGTTTCAGATTATCCTCCAGCGGATGGGGGAATCGCCGGACAAATTGGAGTACATAGTTTCAGAACGGGAGTACCGCTGGGAAAAAATGCGTGTACAGATGACCTCCTGCGTGTTCCAGGGGAAGAAGGAATGGATTGGACGCGCGATCCGCCTGTATGAGGAGAAACTTGCGGATATTGGGCAGGGACATAGGATGTTTGCCTGCTGGATGCGTGCGATGGCAGCTTACTGGCAGGAAGGGGATCTGGCTGCGGCAAAAGATTGGCTGATCCGTGCCGTGTGGGCTACATTCCCATTATGGGAAAAAGAAGATTGGGGCAATAGCCGGTTATCGGTGATGGAACTGGAAAACATACTGGCGCTTGTGCGCGTGCGCCAGGAACGGGAAGAGGCGGAACAGGGTTTGCTGGGGCGCTGTGGCATCTATATCCGCAGATACGTGACTGATGGGGAGGAACACGCAAAAATCTATGCAAAGTATGCCTGGTTGCGTGCAAGACAGGAACTTATGGAAACAAGTGTGGGAGGGGGAAATGTGAAATGGGCATTAAATCTGTGTGGGGAGGCGCTGGGGGAACTGCGCCGCTATAACATGGAATATTTTGTGCGTCCACTGCTTAAGACCATACTGGAATGTTGCCGGAAACTGGGAGAATATGGAAAAGAAGTGCTTCTTAAAGAAGAATACGGGGAGTGTTTCCAGGCACTTGAAAATGTGCATGAAGAGTTTGGTGCATGTTGGATGCCCCAGGATTCCATTCTTTGGAACTGTACCCAGAAAATGTACCATCTTGAGAGTGAGCTGTTCCGGGCGGAACGGCAGGCACATGATATGACACAGGAGGAAGCGGCGGAAGGGATTTATGCGAATGCCAAGACACTGCGTGCGGTGGAGAATGGGCATACCTCCCCACACGGTGTGAATTTCTGCGGTCTAATGGAAAAATATGGTCTGCACAGGGAACGCCGGATGGGTTTTGTTATTACGGATTCCATGGAAGTACTCCGGCTGCGCAAGGAGATCCAGGGACATATTTGCAGACAGGAATATGAAAATGTCCTCCCGCTTTTATCAAAGATGGAGAAAAAGCTTGATATGGGTGTTGCAGAAAATATTCAGGCAGTTAAGTGGCTTTACGGTCTGGTTGATTTAGAGGAAGGGCGGCGGGGGATGGAAGAAATCCTAAAAGAAAATTGGGAACTCCTGAATATGACATACCATCTTTTGCCGGAGGAAATCGGGGAGCTTGGAGAGATTGCCGTTGTCAAAAAGAAGGGGCGCGGAAGACCGAAAAAAGGGCATATAACAAAGGCGCATGGTTATCGCGTGCCGTTTAAGACGGAGGCGGATATCCTGAATCATATTGTGATTCTGTTAAAACAGGCGGGGAGAATGGAAGAAGCCCTCCGGTTGAATGAATGGCTGGTTGCAGGGTTTGAACAGAGCCGCGTCGGGGTGGAGTTCCGTTATGTATCCTACGGACTTTTACTTGGGAACCTGGCGAAAACAAAAGAGTCGTTTGAGGACGGGGCTAAGGCAGTCCGTTATGATTTGCGGTGCGGGAAGCTGGGAGGATTGGCAAGAGATTATATGACGGTTGCGTGTGCAATGATGGAAGACAGCGGGAACAGGGAGCAATGCCGTCAGATGGTAAAGGATTGTTACTACCTGTCCAAGCTGTCGTACAATATAAAACATCAAAAAAGAACAAGAGAATATTTTATAGAAGAGTTTGGGGAGGATTTTAAGGGAATTTAGTCTCTTCCAATTTCATCCTCATATGGGCTAGGTTTTTTACCGTTATTGCCAGGAAGGGAGTATGTTTCAGCCTGTGTTCCATCCTCTCCCCTGGCTGGTGGAATATATGCTTCCCCGAGCAAGCCAAGCAACAGTAAGATTGCTGTAAAACTGCAAAGAAGTTTGCGGAGAGAACGTGCTGTTTTTTTGATTTTTTTCATGGAATGCTCCTTTCTTTGTTGTATGGTACATTCCTGTGTATCTCGAGGTTTGTACCATAATTAATATGGTGCACCGCAGAAAAAGGGCAGTGCTAGGTTCTTTTTTATTATATAACAGGAAGTATTTGGTAAAAAGTCCCTATTTCTAAAATAATATCCAATATATAGAAGATAATGTGTATAATTAGAGAAATATAAAAGATTTGACTATCAGGGAAAAGGGCTATTTATGGGGAAGGGAATGGTATAGAATAGGAACCAGAAAGAGGAGAGAAAATTATGGTGCAGAGGAAGAGGGGCAGCATGAAAAAAATCATTTCGATTGCTTCCCTGGCAATTTCGCTGGCTGCATGTTTGCAGCCGGCGGTAACGCCAGGACAGACAAAGACGATGGATAGCACACCATTAGTTAAAGATGGTGCAGAGGAAACAGGGAAGACAGAGCCATCCCCGACGGAGGAAAACCCAGATTTTATAATCAATGCAAAGGGAATCCTTACCAAGTACAAGGGCAAGGCAAAGGTTGTAACCGTGCCAGATGGGGTTATAAGGATTGGTTCCAGGGCGTTCAGTATGAATCAACGGATTGAGAAAGTGATTCTGCCGGATACGGTGACCAGTATTGGCGAGGCGGCATTCGAGGGATCGGGGATTGAAACAATTAATTTAAGCCATGTCAAAGTCATTGAGGCAAATGCTTTTTCTGGTTGTAAAAGTTTAAAAGAAGTGGAAGTGGGTAGGGTGGAGAAGATTGGGAATGGTGCTTTTTATGGCTGCCTCCTCCTAAAAGAGATTGATTTAAAGAATGTGGAAGAAATTGGGGACAGAGCATTTTTGAATTGTGAAAATTTAGTTTCTGTTACAGGGCTTGAACATCTGAAAGCGTTGGGGGACAGACCGTTCCATACGACTCCTTTTCTGGAGCATTATGGGGATGGGCTGGGAGAAAATCCAATGCTTATCATAAATGGGATTCTTGTACTGGCAACGGATTGTAGCGGTGTTATAACCATACCGGATGAGGTGAAAGAAATCGGGGGCGGGGCGTTTGCGGGGAGTGCAGTGACTAAGGTGGTTATTCCGGAACATGTCACAAAAATAGGGCGCGGGGCGTTTGCGGACAGTGAACTGAGTTCGGTCAATATCCCGGATGGGATCAGGATAATTGAAGCGAACACCTTTGCAGACACAAAGAAACTTCTGGAAATTGTCCTGCCAGATAGCGTGGAGGAGATTGGGGATCAGGCATTTGGTGGTAGTAATCTCATGATGATTGACTGGTCTGATAATATAAAAATAATTGGGGATCAGGCATTTGGCGGAACGGATCTTGTTTCGGTGGTACTGCCGGGGAATGTGGAGATCATAGGGGATGCTGCATTTTCAGGTACGGAGAAACTAAAAGTTTTCTCAATGAAGGACTCGGTAGTACAACTGGGAGCGAGTGCGTTTGAGGGGAGTGGCGTAGAAGATATTCGCCTTTCTCATAATTTGACTGAAATTAAGGAAGGGACTTTTGGCTGGTGTTATGAATTAAGGAACCTGACTTTGCCCGCAGCTTTGGAAAAACTAAATTCCAGTGCTTTTATAAGGGCAAATAAACCAAAGACAGTGACCATTGCGCCATGGGCAGATGAAGATATGGCACATTCCTTGGATGTTAATGAAAATGTAAAAACAGTATATACTACGGAATTGACTGGAAACACAGCCTTAGAAAAAAGGGCAAAGGAAGCGGGCTGGGGGGTGGCGGAACTTGCCCTTGCAACAAACCGTGTGCATCTGGGGATAGGTACAAAATTTGCCCTTCGGTTTAATAGTGGTGCGAAGGCGGAAAAATGGAAATCAAGCAATAAAAAAGTAGTGACGGTGGATAGTGTGGGCAACCTGTACGCAAAAGGTGCGGGGAGGGCGACGGTCACAGCCATAATTTACGGGAAAGAGTACCAGTGTGAAGTAACCGTAAAGTAGCAGTTTTGTCGCCCCTTTTTTAAAATATAGAAGAAGCGGAAGGATTTTATATAGAGAATTTGGGGCGGCTTTACTGACCTGTCCCCGGGCTGCGGGTTTTGTGGTTTGTTTTAGCAGTCTGGGGACAGGTTTTATAGTTTTTGGGGGTTACATTAATTATTTTATATGGTATAATAAATTGGATGAAGGTGTCAGTATGGAAATCTATTTAAATCCGGGAAATAAAGGTTTTTGGGGGATTTTTAGCCACAGGAACAGGATGGGAGATAGGATGGATCAGGCCAAAAGATAAGAAAGAGGAGAACTTTGTATGGGTACATTCGAATTATCAGGCGAGCAGCAGTTATTTATAGAGGAAGCGTTGAAAGGAAAGAATGTTCTTGTAGATGCCTGTATTGGCAGTGGAAAAACTACGGCAATCCAAAATCTGTGTAATCAATTGCCGGGGACAAAAAAAGTATTGTATTTGACTTATAACAGGCTTCTGAAACTAGATGCAAAATCCAAGATAAAAAAGAAAAATGTTACTGTAACAAACTATCATGGATTTGCCTATATGGTTTTGACAAGAAGTGGACGTTCGGCAGGGATTTCAGATCTTATCCAGACATTTATCCGGGAAAAGCCCCTAATTGAAAAATATGATATTCTAATTATTGATGAGTACCAGGATATTGAACAGGAACTGGCTGAGTTATTAGAACTTATAAAAGAGCGTAATCCGGCGATGCAGATTATTGCAGTCGGTGATATGGAACAGAAAATATATGATAAAACCATGTTGCATGTGGAGTCCTTTATGAAGGAATTTCTTGAAGAACCTTTAAGGCTGAGATTTACCCTGTGTTTTCGTTTGCCCGGTCACCTAGCAGCAATGCTTGGAAGAGTGTGGAAGAAAGAAATAAAGGGTGTGAATCAGTACTGTCAGGTGGAAGAAATGACAAAGAAAGATATTGTAATGTTCTTGGCAAAGCAGGATCCTGCGGATATTTTATGTCTGGGTTCAAGAGCAGGAACGATGTCCGATACGCTGAACACTTTGGAAGAAAAATATCCTGATAAATTTAATAAAATAACGGTATATGCGACAATATCCGATCATGACTCGATGGGAAGAACCGAACCAAAAGAAGATACTGCCATATTTACTACTTATGATAGCAGTAAGGGACTGGAAAGGAAAATATGTGTTATATTTGATTTTACAGAAAGTTATTGGCATACAAGAATAACAAAACCACAACAATCGTATCTTATTTTAAGATATATTTTTTGTGTCGCTGCCAGTAGAGGAAAAAACCATATAATATTTGTGAAAACGAACGATACTTTCTTAACGGAGAAAACACTTAAAACATTTGTGGAAACAAACCAGAAATTTGATGATATTGATATAAGCGGCATGTTTGAATTTAAGTATAAGGAAGATGTGGAGAGGTGTTTTTCCCATCTAAAGATTAAAAAGATGGCCGTAAAAGACCATTCGGTAATTGCTATAAAAAATACAGATGCTTTAATTGATTTATCGCCCTGTATCGGGATCTATCAGGAGGCGGTCTATTTTGACCATTATCAGATAGAAGTAGCAATAGAATTAATAATCTTACTAAAGCCTGAATTGGATCAATTATATACAGAAGCGGTAAAAAACAGTTCACTGGATCAAAAAATATTATTTTTGGTTTCTTTGGAAACAAAACAAAGAAGATACCGGATCCAGGTGGCAACACCGTTTGTTAATGAGGAACAAAGCAGCAGGATAAAAGCCCGGCTGAGCACGCGGCTTAGCAGGAATGAAAATGCACAGGTTGGATGTCAGATTGATTTTTATAACGGGAAAGATGGAAAAGTAATATTTTCGGCAAAGGGGTTTGCCGATGTTGTGAGGGATGATATAGTGTATGAATTAAAATTTGTGTCAGAATTGACGCATGAACATTTTTTACAGTGTGCCAGTTATATGGTGGCAATGAATTTGCAGAAAGGGATTTTATGGAATACAAGGGATAATACTTTATATGAAATTGAAGTACCCGATCGGAAAACATTTATGGATGCCGTTATAAAAGCAGTGACAAAGGGAGTGTTCGAAAGCTATAATGAACCAGATTTATCTAAGAAGAATGAGGTGGGAGAGATGACAGACAGATTTGCAGTTATTGATACGGAAACAAACTGGCATGATAAAGTGATGTCAATCGGTGTTGTTATTGCTGATTCCGAAACCTGGAAAAAAATTGATGCGAAGTATTATGTGATTGAACCGGAATACAGAGTGGGCGGGATGTACGCGGATGAATTGAGGCTTGATAAAGGGGAAGTCCCCGTTGTTAACAGAACGCAGGCATTAAAGGAGATCGGACAGTGGTTGGATACATATAATGTGCAGAAAATCTTTGCATACAATGCGTCTTTTGATAAGGGGCATTTGCCGGAATATTCTGGATATCAATGGTATGATATTATGCGTCTGGCAGCATACCGCCAATATAACAGGGCGATACCGGATTCTGCGGATTGCTATAAGACAGGGAGGTTAAAACGGGGCTATGGTGTGGAAGATGTATTGAGGATGCTTGGTGGGGATAAAAGGTACAGTGAAACGCATAACGCCGTTATGGATGCGGAGGATGAATTGCGGATTATGCAATTGTTAGGACATAAGATCTGTGAATATGATATTGCGCGAATATCGGATCAGAAGACTAGATCTAAGGTCATTGGAGAAAAGGGCGATTGATATAAATAACAACACACCTGTATTGAAAAAACGATTTCCATACAGGTGTGTTATACAAATTAGCTATTAAGCAAAGATTATTTACATTCTATCTTTAAATCCCCCGATACAGTATCTACATCATATTGTTTTATCCCCGCCCCAAAGATATAGGAATCCCCGTCCTTTTTCATGGAAAGGTCGCTGTCTATTGAGCCGCTTACGGAATCCCAGTTCACTGTAAAATCTGTATTCTTTGGCAGACAAAGCACCACATCCCCGGAAATGGTATCTATGGAAAGAGCATCCGGTTCTTCTAAGGTTTCTAGTTTGATCTGGCCGCTGGTCGAATTCAGTTCAAGTTTCCCGGCACCCGGAAGGCAGAGATCCACATCCCCGGAAACTGTGTCCACCGAAAGATGATCCGGTGCCGTTTCCATGGTGCACTGTATATCACAGCTTGTGGAATCTATTTTCACGGTATTTGCCGCCGAAAGGAAGAATTCCATATCGCCGGAGGTCGTATCCGCCGAAAATATGGTAAGAGTCCCGCCAAGTTTTGCTGTGATATCGCCGGAAGTTGTATCAAATTTGGCTTGCCCGGTAAGCGTCACGTCTTCGAATGTGATATCGCCGGAGGTTGTGTCTATCTTTATGTCCTCTGTTTTAAGATTGGAAACATTCACATCGGCCGAAACGGAATCAACGGCAACTTCGTTTAGTTCCATTCCTTCCGGCAAATATACCGTCAGTTCTTTGCTGAGGTTGGAAGGAACGCGTTTCCCAGATTTTGCAAATTTAATCCGCAAGGTATCCCCATCTAAGAGGTAATACATTGTTGTGTTGTCATTTAATGATTTGTTGGATGTTTCCGAAATGGTTACGGTATGTTCGGAATGGTATTCCACATTGATTTCCCCACTCACCCAGTCAATGTCACTGGATGAGATTCCTTCCGAGGAAAGTTCTGCATTCCCCATTGTGTATTTGTCTGCGTTTTGGTAAACAAAGGAAGATAGAGCCGGGAAATTTGGCGCGCTGCACCCGCCAAGAAGAATACAGCCTATCAAAAAAGATGTTGCACATAAGATTTTTTTGTTCATTGCAAACTCCTTTCGAAAATGTTATAAGGCGACTAGTGATGATAAGGTTCGCCATGAAAAATTGTTTCCTCTGGTCGAAACCGACCAAAAGCTGGAATCATAACTGGTGATATTATATCATAGTCCGTTTAGGGGAAACATTACAATATAATTAAAATTTGATTTTAATTAAAATTTGATTTGGATAGGGAAAGTAAGGTTTTGATTTTTTGTACAATTTTCCGTAGTTTGTAGTCTGTATGGTTGATTGGGAAAAGATAAAAAGAGCGGAACTCTTAAAAAAATAAATTGTGAATCATATTTTCTTGTGATATGATATACAGGAGTAAAGGTAGTTCATTGTTCTATAAGGGATGTTATCTGCTGCCTGGCGGAATGCCAGTTGGTGGTATTTTGGAATTTCTTGGTGTAGGGTGGGAAAAGAAGAACAAATCGGGGAGAAAGAAGCAATGACAGAATAGAACAATCAAAAAGAAAATCATAATACAAGGAGGAAGATTTTGAAGATTATAAGGGCAAAAGATTATAAAGATATGTCGCGTAAGGCTGCGAACATTATATCGGCGCAGGTGATTATGAAACCGGATGCTGTGCTTGGTCTGGCGACGGGCGGAACGCCGGTTGGAACTTATGCACAGTTGGTTGAGTGGCATAAAAAGGGAGATATTGATTTTTCAGGGGTAACCACCATCAATCTGGATGAGTACAGGGGTCTGCCCCGTGGACATAAGCAAAGCTACTGGCATTTTATGCAGGTTCATTTTTTTCAGCATATCAATATACGGGAAGACCATATCTTTGTCCCGGACGGTTCTAATCTGGATAAGGAGGAAGCTTGCCTTGAATATGACCGGATCATTCAAAGAGTAGGGGGGATTGATTTGCAACTTCTAGGTATTGGGATGGATGGGCATATCGGTTTTAATGAGCCGGGAGAGGTGTTTAAGCTTGGGACGCACTGTGTAACGCTTACCGAGAGCACAATAGAAGCAAATATGCGTTTTTTCCATAACAGGGAGGACGTGCCGCGCCAGGCATATACCATGGGGATTCAGGCAATTATGCAGGCGGGGAAAGTATTAATGATTGTAAATGGGGAACATAAGGCGCAGATTATACAGCGTGCGTTTGCTGGTGTTGTTACTCCAAAAATTCCTGCCTCCATTCTTCAACTACATCCGAATTTTATTTTGATCGGGGATGAGGCGGCGCTTAGTAAGATGGATATGTGATGGAGGGATGACGGAGTGGGGAAACTTAAATTGCCAGGAAGCCCTGTTTACCAGTGCACCAGTCGGTATATTTAGTACGCAGGAAAGAAGAAAGGAAGAGAGAAAAAATGCTGAAATCAACGGTATTTTTAATATGCTATATTCCCATGATTTTTTTATGGGAGATGTTTTGTTACAAAAAGGGGAAAACACATAGGGATTTCAAAGGCTGGTTGATTGATATCTGTTTTTATATTTATATTTTTCTGGTGGTCAGGGTAACGATTTTTCCGGTTCCTTATCAAAAAAATGAGTTGGATATTTTGAGGGAAATGTTTGGGACGGGGCTTGAAAATAATATTGTTCCGTTTTGTAGTATTATGACCATACTGAAA
>CAMWUU010000113.1 GCA_947177515.1 uncultured Lachnospiraceae bacterium | reverse complement strand
TATGCTCTTCGTCGGCTGCGTCATTTGTGTATAAGATACTGGTCTGCGGGCTTATCCAGAAGCGGACTTGCTACTATAACTAGGAAGGGGGGAGTATAATATGCAGCTTGTACAAAATTACAAAACAAAAATCCAGGAGATGAAGGATGATAAGCAGTTTGCCAACGACCGGCGCAAAGCCGCAAGGATATCAAAAAAAGTTATTCTCGGCCTTTTCAAAGCGGTGGTTTTAGTCGGGATCAGCTATATGATTTTAAGCCCGCTCCTCGGGATGCTTAGTAAATCCTTTTTTACGGACAACGATGTTTATAATCCAATGGTTTACCTCTTCCCAATTGAGGGGACGCTTGAGCGCTATTCGACTTCGCTTAAGGTAATGAGTTATGGGAAGGTGCTTTTTAACACGATTGTCTATGATGTGACCCTGATGGCAGTGCAGCTATTGATCTGTTCGCTGGTTGGCTACGGTTTTGCCAGGTTTGACTTTCCACTTAAGAAAGTGCTGTTTGCCTGTGTTGTAGTTATGATCGTGCTCCCGATGAACACCATTATGGTTCCGCTTTATATGACCTTCCGTAATTTCGGACCGTTCGGGAACCTGCTTTCAACACCGGTTCCAATGTATATTATGACCATATTCGGCTGCGGGCTGCGCTCAGGTTTGTACATTTATATCTTTAACCAGTTTTTCCGTGGACTGCCAAAGGAAATTGAGGAGGCGGCGTTTGTGGACGGTGCGGGGATGTTTTACACATATTCGCGTATTATGCTGGTAAATGCAATGCCATCCGTTATTACAGTGTCCATCTTCTCACTGGTATGGCAGTATAATGATTCGTTCTACTCAAGAATGTTCACGATCAGTGCGGATATACTGCTCAGCAAAAAGATCGGTTCCCTGTCGGATACGATCGCAAACTCCTACCAGATAAATGACCCGACCGTTTTACAGCTCTACACTTATGCAGGTGTTATCCTAATGATTATTCCGGTACTCCTGATTTATATCCTGCTTCAGAGGAAATTTATCGAAGGCGTGGAGCGCAGTGGTATTGTGGGTTAAAATCCTTATCCGGGGCGGGAAAATTCGCCTTAGGCAGAGAAAACCTATCAAGGTTGGCTGGCAGTGCTTCTGTTATTGCAGAAATGCTGTAATGGAAATAATAATATATTTTCAAAGATTTAAGGAGGAGAAGTATGTTTAAGAAAAAAAGATGGATTGCAGCCAGTATGGTAATGGCGATGGCAATTACCGGCTGCGGTGACAAGGCGGGTGCCGACCCGACACCGACACCGACCACTCCGGCGGCAACCCCGCAGCCGACGGAAACTGTGGCAACCCCGGAACCGACGGCACCGGAGTCGACCCCGGAACCAACCAAAGCGCCGGTACCGACTGAGGCAGTGTCCTATGAGGCGGGCAAGGTGGTGGATTTCGAGGATGGCAATTTCAGTTTTGTGGCAATCAAGGAATCCTTAATAACAAGCGCGGAAACCGAGCTTTCTATTGTGGATTTCGGCGGATCGAAAGCACTAAAGGCCGTGGCACCGGATGAAAAGAAGATCCCGTACATCGCGATCGACATCTCAAGCCTGGCTGGTGACGCAATCGAGAGTGTGCGCTCCATTGAGTTTGACATAGGGCTTAGTTCGCCGGAAGAGAAGTTCTATGCGGCTGCCGGCAATGTTTATTACTATGTCGGCGCGGAAAATACGGAAAAGACTGCGCCATGGTCCGTGTACCTGGCGGTAAAGAACCCAAAGAGGACATCCGTGGTACTTGCAGAGGATGAGAGCTTTGTAAAAGGCGCGAGGAATATTATTATCGTTGCAAAAGAAACGGATAACGCAATTGACTCGACCGGTGCGACGAATACGGTATATATTGATAATATCGTATTAAAGGATGCAGACGGTAATGCGATTGCGCTGAATACGGCGGCGGAATTTGATGCACCGGACGGCTTTGCGGATATGGACTGGAGCAATCTTGTGCCAGTTAAGAACGAGGTTTCGCTTGATGGTATGGTAGGAAAGACGAGCGGTGGCTGGTGGCCGGTAGCGGGTATTTCGACTGACCCGGCACAGGAAGGTGCAAATGTTGTGGATACCTCTGTCTTCGGACCGGGCAAGATTATGACAGTCTACTGTTCGTTTGATGTGGCAAGCCTGGAGGATTGGCAGAAGAACATTAAGCTTGTTGGACAGTACTATGAGGTGGAAGGTTCCGAGGTTGGCAATCCGGGATGGGAGCCGTTTAAGAGTGAGGACGGTAAGGCAGAGTATGATAAGGACGGAAATATGAATATTTATGCCCTTACCTTTAACGATTCCTACACCATCGCGCAGGTATCCTACGACGAGGTAGCCAAGTATTTTGGTGAGGACTGGTTTAAGTATGTGAAATTCTTAGGTATCGCGGATTATGGTTTCGACCTTGATATTACCGGTGTAACCATCGGCGATGAGAAGAAAGTGCTTCCGGCGACCATCAACAATGTGGAAGTGGATGGTTTTAATGTGAAGGGTGATGGCTGGGCACAGGCCGGTGTGAATACCGTTGCAAACGGCGGTACCTTTGATATCAGCCTCTTAAAGCCGGGCTGCGTTATCACTGTGGATTATAAGTCCGAAGGTTCGCTCTGGCTTGTAGGGGATGCGATCGAGGGCATGGGCGCTCCTTACGGATGGACGAGAATTGCTTATGATGAAACGGCGGAGGTCAAGAGCCAGGGCGCAGTGAATGACGACCATAACCAGGTACAGTTTACCTATGACCAGATTGTGGCGGCACTCGGCACGGATGATTTCTCGGCATTAGCAAAGTTGCAGTGCGAGTCTGACCAGGCATGGGAAGTCTACAAGTTAAGTATTGGCGAATACGCGCCGGAAGCACTTAAGTTTACGGATGAGGTTATGATTGACGGCTCGAATGTTAAGGCGGCTGGCTGGGCGCAGGCCGGGGTGGTTAGGGCTGCGGACGGCGGTACATTTGATTACACCCTGCTTGTGCCGGGTACCGTAGTCAATGTGTATTACAAGGACAATGGTGCAAATTACTGGCTTGTGGCAAATCCGGTGGGAGATGCACCTTATGATTGGTCACGTATCGGTAACGGGGATAACGGCGTGGTTTCGCGTATGGATCCGAAGAAGTGCATTATGCAGATTACCTATGACCAGATGGTTGCGGCACTTGGCACGGATGATTTCTCAACCATCCATGACCTGCAGGTAGAATCCAGTGAGGAATGGGAGATTTACGGCATCGCTATTGCGAAGCTGGCAGAGTAAAAGGAGGAGGAAACTGGCAAAGGGGCAAGCCCTGGGTCGGTTTGGCAAAAGCAGTATCTTTCAGGGGACATGGTGCCAGGCACCGTGTCCTTTGGGGCAAATAAAGAATTGGAGGTAAACTATGATTAATAGCAAAATCAGAAAGGCAACTGCGCTTGCACTCACTGGTGTTATGGCGCTTTCCATGGCGGCATGCGGCGATAAGGAAGGTGAAGGGAATCCGACCCCAACCAGTCAGGGCACAAACAATCCGGCAGCGACCAGCGGACCGAATAATGATGGGGATACAGAGAATGAAAATCCATCGCAGGGGGATCAGCAGGGAAATACGGTGGGTGGACTCAATGATGATACATCCGTGGAGCCTTGGGCGGGTTCTTCCCCGAGGACGATCCGTATTGGAACCTGGTTTGACCATTACTACGACAGTACGCACACAGATATTTATGACCAGCCAGAAGTATCCAACCTTGAAACTGCGGAGATGCAGCTTGCCAATGTGCGCCGTGTGGAGGATAAATACAATGTGCGCATCGAGTATATCAACCTGACATGGAACGGTATTATGGAGTCCATCAATACTTCGATTATGGCAGGTTCACCGGACTGCGATATCTATGAGGCGGATCTGCAGTTTGGTATACCGGCGATTATGAATGGTTATGCGATGGCCATTGAGGATTATGCAAGTCCGAACGATGATATTTTTACCGACCAGGTTGTATTCCGCTATCTGGATGTCCCGGGTATGGATAAACATTATATGTTCCAGGGTTCCGCGCTAGACCTTGGTGCCTATCCGCTCGGCTTTAATATGAACCTAATTGATGAGGCCGGTCTTGAGAACCCGCAGGATCTCTATGACAGGGGCGAGTGGACATGGAATAAATTTGCAGAGTACCTGCGTATCCTGACTAAGGATACGGATGGTGACGGCAATCCGGATCAGTATGGTTTGACAGGTTGGTGGACAACGATGTTTAACTACCTGATGATGTCAAATGGTACCCATGTGGCATCGGGGGCGCAGGAAACATTAAGTTCCCCGGCAACCATTGAAGTGCTGGAGTTTATGTACCAGATTTATCAGACCGATAAGACTGCAAAACCGTGGAATCCGGATGACTGGGATGCAAACAATGTATTTTCAGATGGTAAAGTAGCTTTCTGGGTTTCTGCCACCTGGATTCAGAAGGGAAATTCTTCCAGCGATTTAGGCTTTGAGTTTGGTATTGTGCCGTGGCCGGTTGGACCTAGCGGCAACCAGGATACGAACAGCCAGATCGCCGTAGCCGGCAACTGGTCCATGATCCCGGCCGGTGTGGAGCGTCCGGAGCTTGTTTATCAGGTATATAAGGAATATTCAAACTGGTATGACGGCGACCTTGAGTACCGTGATGATACCGAATGGTCCGAGGATATGATGGAAACCGAGAGGAATTTCTCATATCTGAAGATGATGGGTTCAACCACTCCATGGTTTGACCTCTGGGATAAGATCGGCGATGTGAACGCAGGTTATGCAATGGTTACCTCAAAGGCTGAGGAAGTCCTTACCGCAGCGCAGGCAGCAGAGCAGCAGAAGCAGCTTGTACAGGATTACCTTGATTTAAATCTCGGTAAATAAGTTTGTAAGTGGCATAGGGCGGAGGGGATTACTCCCCTGTGATTATCAGTAAAGAGAAAGATACGGCAGGCTGTATTATGCCTGCCGTATTTATACGGATGATCGCTAAAAACTTGGGGTAATTCTTCTGAAAAATGGAAAAAAGATAATACATTCAAAAAAGAATGAAATATAAAAAATAATACTTCTAAACAAAATAGTGCATGAATAGTGCAAAATAAAGCAAAATAATGCTTGCAAATCCATGGAAACTATAGTATAATGCAAATATAGGAAAACAGTGAAGAAAAAGTAATAGTGCAAAATATTTTAAAATGCACTATATTGCATAATAAAAAAGATGATTGAAATAAGAAAGGGGTAGTAAAAATGAGTAATGTAACGATGTTGACGGAGAACCTTCCAAACATTCCATGGCAGGACAAGCCGGAGGGTTATGTGGGACCGGTGTGGCGCTATAGCGAGAACCCGATTATAAACCGTAATCCGATCCCGGGGGTTGCAAGGATTTTTAATAGTGCCGTGGTGCCGTATGAGGGGGCGTTTATCGGCGTGTTCCGTGCGGAACAGAATGATGGTGTACCACATCTGTATCTTGGGCGCAGTACGGACGCGATCCACTGGGAGTTTGAAAAAGAAAAAATCCAGATGGTAAATGAAGCCGGGGAGCCTTATATGCCGCGTTACGCATATGATCCACGCCTTGTAAAGGTGGAGGATGCTTACTACATTATCTGGTGTACCGATTTTTACGGCGCTGCACTGGGGCTTGCAAAGACAACGGATTTTAAGACTTTTACGCGCCTTGACAATCCGTTTATCCCGTTTAACCGCAACGGTGTGCTTTTCCCACGCAAAATTAACGGCAATTTTGTGCTGCTTTCTAGGCCGAGCGATTCCGGCCATACACCGTTTGGCGATATTTTCGTTAGCGAAAGTCCGGATCTTGTTTACTGGGGAAAACATAAGCATGTGATGACCCGAGGTTATAATCAGTGGTGGCAGAGCCTAAAGATCGGCGGGGGCGCTGCACCGATTGAAACAAGCGAGGGCTGGCTTTTGTTCTACCACGGCGTGACTGGCACCTGCAATGGTTATGTTTACAGTATGGGTGCGGCGCTGCTTGATATCGACAACCCATCCATTGTAAAATACCGTACAAAAGATTTTATCCTTACTCCGGAGAAATGGTATGAGGAAACCGGTTTTGTGCAGAACGTTGTATTCCCATGTGCGGCACTGACCGATGTAGCCAGCGGGAAGATCGCGATCTATTACGGTGCGGCGGACAGCTATGTTGGTCTTGCATTTACAACAGTGGATGAGATTGTTAATTACATTAAGGAACATCATACGGATAACGGGGACGACGGTACGATCGGAATTATCTAAGGAAACACTGGTTGAATAATTGTTTCCCCAGGGTCTTAAGCGGGATGCATTTGCAGGGAATTGCTGTTTTGCGGCATAAATCCGGTGCTTAATGCGGCATTGTATCCCGGTGGGAAGGGGCTTTTGCAAAAAGTGCAACAGTCCCTTTTTTTACTGTGATATGCCGGTTTAATGCGGGACAGGGCATGTAAAGTTAAATTTGGAAAAAAATAGAAATTCTTTATGGAAGCAGTATCGCAGGCAGGACTGCGATAGGTACGGGGGATGGATATGGAGATGAGAAGGCTTGCAGAGGAGCATCTGCGCACAAAGCTGCTGCCGTTCTGGAAGAGAATGAGGG
This sequence comes from uncultured Lachnospiraceae bacterium, assembly GCA_947177515.1. Taxonomy (GTDB): domain Bacteria; phylum Bacillota; class Clostridia; order Lachnospirales; family Lachnospiraceae; genus RGIG4057. The sequence continues at coordinate 2,967 of CAMWUU010000113.1, read as the reverse complement.
ATGAAAAAAACGGCGGGTTTTACGGGTACATGGATTTTGATTTAAATGTGGATGAGAAAGCACAGAAAGGTTGTATCCTAAACAGCCGTATCCTATGGTTTTTCTCAAATGCGGCGATGGTGTTAAAGGATCCGTCGCTATTAGAATATGCTGATCATGCTTACCGGTTTATGATGGAACATTGTATTGACCGGGAATATGGTGGTGTTTACTGGTCGGTTCATTATGACGGGAGCAGGGCGGATGCCACAAAGCATACTTATAACCAGGCCTTTGCGGTTTATGCGCTTGCGTCTTACTATGATGCGACAGGAAAAAAGGAAGCACTTTTGCAGGCGTATGCGCTGATGGAGCTGATAGAAGGGAAATGTACGGATGAAATCGGTTATCTGGAAGCGTTTGACCGGAGTTTTTCACCAGTTGAAAACGACAAGCTTTCGGAAAACGGCGTGATTGCCGAAAAGACGATGAACACGCTGCTTCATGTGTTTGAGGCTTATACCGAGGTATATCGTGTCGCGAAATACAAACTTGCAGCGGAGCGCCTGCGTTTTATGATGAATGTGATTGCTAAAAAAATTTATAATCCGGAAAAACGCCGCCAGGAAGTATTCTTCGACCGTGAAATGAACAGTATTATTGATCTTCATTCCTATGGGCATGATATTGAAACAGCATGGCTGGTTGACCGTGGTTTAAAGGTACTTGGTGATACAGAAATGGAAGGGAAACTTTCCCCTATAACACGGGCGTTAACTGCTCGTATCTATGAACGTGCCTATGTGGATCATTCACTTTTAAATGAGTGTGAGCGTGGGGTGGACAATACTTCCCGTATCTGGTGGGTGCAGGCGGAGGCGGTAATCGGTTTTTATAACGGCTGGCAGGAAACACCAGAACATACCGAGTATCTTGCTGCAAGCGAGGATATATTCCGCTATATTATGGAGAATCTGGTTGACCCACGCGCGGATTCGGAATGGTACTGGGAACTGGATCAGGATAAAAAACCATCAAGCAGAAAACCGATTGTGGAGCCATGGAAATGCCCATACCATAACGGACGGATGTGCATGGAACTGATAAAACGTGCAAAATAAAAAAATTTGCGGAACGTAAAACAGCAGTCCATAAAAAAACGCGGGAGGAAGATCCGGGAGCAGGGCGTTGTTTTATGGACTGCGGAACTTAAAATAAGAGGTATTAAGGATGTTGCATAAACAATATTATGTTGAGCTGGAAAAATATAACCGGCTCATTGCAAAGAAAAATGAAAAAACCGGGGACTATAATGGGATATATGACCGGTTCCGTGATCCAGTATTAACAAGGGAGCATATCCCTTTGTTCTGGAAATATGACCTTGATGTAAAAACAAACCCGTATTTTATGGAGCGCCTTGGCGTAAACGCTGCCTTTAATTCCGGCGCGGTTGAACTTAACGGGAAATATTATCTGGTCGCGCGCGTGGAAGGTGCTGACCGAAAATCCTTCTTTGCTGTAGCAGAAAGCGACAGCCCGGTGGATGGTTTCCAGTTTTGGGATTACCCGGTAGAGTTGCCGGACACCTGCCCGGAAGAAACCAATGTATATGATATGCGCCTGACCAAGCATGAGGATGGCTATCTCTACGGTGTGTTCTGCTCGGAGAGCAAGGATAAAAGCGCCAAGGATCTCTCAGCGGCAGTTGCGGCGGCAGGAATCGTGCGCACAAAGGATTTGAAAACCTGGGAGCGCCTGCCAAACCTGAAAACCCTAAATTCGCCGCAGCAGCGCAATGTAGTACTCCACCCGGAGTTTGTGAATGGGAAATACGCGTTTTATACACGTCCGATGGATGATTTTATTGATACTGGCTCCGGAGGAGGCGTTGGTTTTGGGTTCTGCGATAACATTACGAATCCCGTAATCGGTGAGGAGATTATCACGAGCCGCCGCAAATATCACACCATTACCGAGGCAAAAAACGGTGCGGGTGCGGTGCCGATAAAAACGGGGTGCGGATGGATCCATATCGCCCACGGTGTGCGCAATACTGCTGCAGGGCTGCGCTATGTTATCTATGCATTTGCAACGGATTTGGAAGAACCGTGGAAAGTAATCGCGGAACCGTCGGGATTTTTAATCGCACCAAAAGGGCCAGAACGTGTCGGGGATGTTTCTAATGTGGTATTTACCAACGGTGCGGTAGCAAAAGAGAACGGTGAAGTCTATATATATTATGCATCCTCGGATACAAGACTGCATGTGGCGGCTACGACAATTGAGAAGCTGGTGGATTATGTTTTTAATACGCCAAAAGACCCGCTGCGTTCCGCAGACTGCGTGAAACAGCGCTGTGCAATGATTCAGAAAAACCTGGAAATATTGGCTGGGGAAGAGAAATAAATAGTTGCAAAAACAAAAAGGGTATTTTCCAAAATGTGGAAAATACCCTTTTTTATTGTGATAATAAACTGCCCATCCAAAGGCTTGGGACAGCTTATTAAGGCTCTGTACTGCATTATTCCCCTACACCAGTAAACTGGTTCTTAAAACCGCAAGATATATGAAAAACAAAATCAAATATTCTGTTATAATAGAGTGACAGGTTCGAAATCATAATTTCTAACCTGTTACAATAGAGAATGGAGGAAGCAGATATGCTTAAAAATATTAAAAACGTAATAACAGCAATCGATTATATTGAAAGTCATCTGCACGAAAAACTGGATCTAGAAACTGTTGCGGGTGCTGTACATTATTCAAAATATCATTTGCACCGGATGTTCACAGGTATGGTAGGATTGACAATCCAGACTTATATACAGCGCCGTCAGTTGACCGAAGCCGCTAAGCTGCTTGTTTTTTCAAACAGGCCAATCCTTGAAATTGCACTTTCTGCCGGATATGGGAGCCAACAGTACTTTACGGATATTTTTAAAGCCATGTATAAAAAAACTCCTAACCAATACAGGGAAGAGGAAG
>CAMWUU010000112.1 GCA_947177515.1 uncultured Lachnospiraceae bacterium | reverse complement strand
CTTCAAAGGTGTCGGAGAGTGGGAACGGCTTTATGGCGGGGATCCATGCGCTTAGGGATTATGCCAATGAAGAAGTCCTGCTTTACCGCTATATGCCTGCGATCGGTATTTTAAGTGGTCAATTATACGATGGAGTTTCTCATAACGGGAATTATTTGCTGGCTCCGAAATATTTAAGTTATGCGGTGGATGGTTTCCTAAAAGATGCAAAGGAATATGATACGATTGCAATTACGGATCTTGCCGGGATGTATTATGCGGATTATCATTTTAACGGTATGGTAACTGGCGCGCAGGGTGCCGCGGTGATTACTGAGAATCTGGAAAAATTTTCCGAAAAGAAACTGGCTCTTGAAAATCCGTTTATGGATAATATTTCCTACGGCAGCATCGCGGTGGATATTTCGAAGGAGAGCAGCGATTACGCGACCTTTGCATATACCATTCCGTTCCGCCAGCTTGTTATGAATGGGATTTGTGATTACACAACCGAGGATGTTAATATCTCCTCCCAAAACCCGGCATATTTCGTATTGCAGGCAGCAGAACTTGGCTCCTACCCGAAATATATCCTGACCGCAAAACCGGTAACAAACTTAAAGAATACGGATTACCATTACCTGTATTCCGCCCAGTATGACCTGTTAAAGGATGAGATCAAGGCAATGTATGCGCAGATTTCGGAAATCAGGAGCAAAATCGGCACTAACGAGATTGCGGGACATACCTGTCTGGCAGAAAAGGTTTATAAGACAACCTATGCCAATGGGGTGGAGGTTATTGTCAACTACAATCTCCACAGCGTGGAACTTGAGGACGGCACAGTACTTGAGGCCGAGGCATACCGGATCGGGGGAGGGAAATAAGTTTGAAAGTAAACTTTCAAATTCTGATTGGTATGCCCGCTGAAGCGGGCAAGGAGGTGTAAGGATGAAAAAAGGGAAAAAACTGCCGTATCGGGTAAAGCGAAAGATTAACGGACTGATTTTCGTGGCACCGTTCCTGATCGGTTTTATCGCATTCTTCCTGATTCCGATCATCAATACGGTTTATTACTCGTTCAACAAAGTGGGTGTAGGGGAAACGGGCGGTATGACGTTTACATGGAATGGGATACAGAATTATATTGACCTGTTTAAGACCGAGGTAACAACCACTTCCACAACGATGGCGAGGCTGTTTACGGAGCAGAACCGGGATATGCTTTTAAGCGTTCCGCTCATTGTAATTTTCAGTCTTTTTATGGCATTGCTTGCAAACCAGAAATTTAAGGGGCGTGCGATTGTCCGCCTGATTTTCTTCCTGCCGATTATCTTGGGGATTGAGGTGGTTACTTCGATGCTGACGATGACGACGGGGACGGAGAGCCTTGACACAGGCAGCCAGCTTGTTTCGGGCAGCTATATCACCATCTTTCTTGTGCGGGTGCTGGATGTGCCAATGCGGGTGCTCTATCCGATTATCTCGTACATTGAAAATATTTTCACGCTGATTTCCCAGGCCGGCGTGCAGACGCTAGTGTATCTGACGGCCTTGCAGTCCATCAGCCCAAGTATGTACGAGGTGGCAAAGATGGAGGGGGCAACGGCATACGAAACCTTCTGGAAGGTTACGATCCCTTCCATCATGCATATTACGCTTTTCGTGATTGTATACACGATCGTGCAGCTTTTTATCGCGTCCCCGGTGGCGGAGGAAGTATATGCCTTCGCGTTTAGGCAGAATAAAATCGGTATCAGTTCAGCGCTCTCAGTGGTTTATATTTTCAACGTGCTGCTTGTGTTAGGACTTGTAATGTTACTCCTTAGGAAGGTGGTGAAGAAGAATGAAAAATGATGATAGGGACGCGTCTTTGGCATTGTACCTGTTTAAGAAAAGGTCAAAAAGAACCGTGCTGAAAATTATTACGACTGTGCTGATCCTGGGGCTTTGCTTTACCATTATCCTGCCGATTTTAAACCTTGTTCCGGTGGTGTTCTCCTCGATTGAGGAACTTGGCAACCCCAATGTTATCTGGCTGCCGCTTGAAAAGTCCTTAGTCAGCTTTAAGGCAGCCATCCGGTTTATCCTCCCGGGCGGGATCGGCACAATGGCGAAATCGGTGCTGTATGCGGCAGGCATTATGATAATCCAGATTTTCTTCTCCGCGATGGTTGGCTACGCGCTTGCAAGAGTTAATTTCTGGGGAAGGAATATCGTATTTTTTATGGTAATCCTTGTATTCCTCCTGCCAAGACAGTCGCTGCTTTTGTCACAGTATATTTTCTTTAATCACTTTGACGTGCTTGGCATTATGAATCTGTTTACCAAGGCGGGCGAGATCAACCTGATTAATAATCCGGTCGTGCTTGTTATCCTAGCGGTATTTGGTTTCGGTGTGAACCAGAGCCTGTTTATTTTCCTGTTCAGCCAGTTCTTTAAGAATATTCCGAAGGAGCTTGAAGAAGCGGCGCTAATTGATGGGTGTGGATTCTACAAGACATATTTTAGGATTATGGTGCCAAATGCGGTGCCGATTATCTCGACAGTTGCCATTCTGTCGTTTGTATGGAACTACGGCGATACTTATTACACGAATTATTTCAGCCCGAACGGGGGATTTTTGAGCACCTTGCTTTCCACTACGTTTAGTTCTGCGAACAAGGATTATGTGATGAACGCAGTCAGAACCTGGTACGATGTCCCGCTTGTGCCGGATATGGCGTTTGACGCGGTGAAGCAGGCGGGTGTGCTGATTTACCTGATTCCACTCCTGATTGTCTACCTGATCGGGCAGAGGAAACTGGTGGAGAATCTGGAGAATTCCGGGTTGGTTGGCTAAAGAGAAAGGGCATCGGTCAGGCGGAAGAAGGGATTTCGTTTGCATGTGTTAGGAGCGGGGCAGTCTGGCATATTTGAGTGACCCGATATGGTTATGTGTGTTTATTGGGAAGGGGTTGCCGCATTTTGCGACAGCCCCTTTATAAGAAATTTGAAAGGATGTACCCGTAAATCCTGGGTAACCGTGTTTGGATGCTTTGGGGAAGAGGCAATTAGATTAAGCTTTATTGGGCAGAGTTTCGTGTGGGATTTCTGCTAAGGAAGGCTTTAGAATGGATGGTTGATATGAAGAAAAGAATTTTGGCAGGCAGGATTTTGCTTACAGTGTTGTTTGCGGCGGGGATGACCGGGTGCGGCGGGGGAACAAAGGAATCTGTGCCAACGCCTGTACCCACGCTTTCGGCGCAGGAAATTACGCCGGAGGTGACAGCACAGATTACTCCGGAAGCGACTACAGCGCCGGAGCCGACAGGAGAAGAGAGTATGGCGGAGAATTATGATTTAATGAAGTTGGATACGGGAACGACTTATCAGACCATGGAAACTTTCGGGACGAGCGGCGCATGGTGGTCACAGTATGTCGGAGGTTTTACGAAAGATCCTTACGGAAATGGGGTTGCGACAAGGGATGCGATTGCCGAACTTTTGTTCGATAAGGAAAAGGGGATTGGACTGACCAGCTATCGCTACAATCTTGGTGCGGGTTCTGTGGAGAGCCGGACGGGGACATTTTGGGACAGCCACCGCAAGGCGCAGTGTTTTGAAACGGAACCTGGTGTGTATGATTTTACAAAGGACGCGAATGCTGTTTGGTTTTTAAGGAAGGCGGTGGAGTTAGGTGTCGAGGAGGTGGTGTTTTTCTGTAACAGCCCGCTGGTGCGCCTGACAGATAATGGTCTGCCGCATATGAGCGAGGGGGGCAGCAAGACCAATATCCAGCCGGAGAAATACGCGGATTTTGCGAATTACTGTTATGATGTGACGGAGCATTTTATTGCGGAGGGCATCCCGGTAAAATTCCTCTCGCCAATTAACGAGCCGCAATGGGACTGGTATAACGGGCAGGAGGGCTGCCATTATACGCCGGAGCAGGTGAGGGCACTTTATTTAGCGTTCTTAGATGAATTGGAAAAACGCCCGGAACTGCTTGAGGTACTGCATCTGTCGGGGCCGGAGAGCGGTGAGTGGGGCGGGCAGGCTAAGGATTATACACAGGCGATTCTTGGAAATGAGCGTCTTTATGCGCATTTTGACGGGATTGACAATCATTCTTACTGGTCGAACAATATTGCGAAGGAGAGTTTCCGCAACTGGATGAAGATTCATTATCCGGATGTGAAGATGCGTACAAGTGAGTGGTGTGAGATGGTCAATGGTTCGGATGTAACAATGGATTCGGCGTATCATCTGGCGCAGCAGATTGCAGAAGATCTGACAATCTTAAATGTGGTTTCCTGGCAGAACTGGGTCGGTGTGGCTCCGGGCGGCTATCGGGACGGGCTGATTTATATTGATGAGGCTACCCAGAAGTTCCGCGCGCTAAAGCGGTTGTGGAGTTTTGGCAATTATTCCCGCTATGTGCGTCCTGGCTATGTGCGTGTGGAACTGACTGCGACAAGGCGGGCGCAGGAGAAAATGATGCCGACGGCGTTTGTGGGGACAAATGAGGATACTGGGGCGCAGGAGCTGGTTATGGTGTTTATTAATGAGGATGTGCTTGACCAGACTTTTGTGCTTCAGGGGGCAGAAGGGTATCAGAGGATTGCAGTTTATGAAACTTCGGATGCGAATGATCTTGCGTGTGTAAGGGAAGAGGAATGGGCAGCAGGGGATCCAATCACAATTGCGAGAGGGTCGGTGACAACGGTGGTACTTACAAAGTAAGGGGGGAAAGGAAAGAAAAAGGGAGAGGGGATATTTCCCTTTCCCTTATCGTTGTAAGACGAATGAAAAATGGGAATATCCCCTTTATAATTGGATTATTAGTTGGGTGCTGTAAGAGTAATAGTAAAGGTTCCTGTTTTTCTGCCTGAGGTTGCTGTGACAGTGGCGGTTCCAGGTGTAGGGATAGTGCCAGTGTTATAGGGACATAATCAAATGCTTACAGTGGATGGAAATACGTTTAATAATTAATTATACAAGGTATGGGCATGGTATTCCCATATCTGTATGGAATGCGCTGAAGCTGAAAGCAGAGGATAAGATTGTGATTTTAGAGGAAAATGGGAGGTTCTATTTTGAGAATTCCGCAATGCTGGCATTTAAGCGGGCGGAAGAAGCATTTGCAGGGGGGCAGAGAAGGCGGGTTTTACAGCCGGGCAAGAAATGCAGGGCTACATGAAGGAAATCCGCAAGGAAGTAAGGGGGGATTAGTTTGTGGGTAATGCTTGATTTTAGCAAGAATTTATTTGGGAATGGTGGTCTAAAGTTGCTCCCAGTATAAATTTTCCGTTTCATTTGGAGAAAGTATACCAAGAGTACTAAATGGTTTCTTGGAATTATAGTAACCTTCAATGTATTCAAAAACAGAGAGAACCAATTTGTGGAAGGTGTGATAAGTCATATAATTTATTTGGTATTTTGCATAAATTGATGTCAATAAAACTGCCGCTACATAAAATATGTAGCGGCAGTTTTTGGATATTTGGTTGATTTGATTATCAGGTGGTAGGAGTAGCTTTATAAGTTACTTCGATAGGAGTTGGTACAAATGTATTTTCGGCAGGTTCAACAGAAATCTTAAATTTCGCATTATCTTTCATATCGATTTCAGCCATTTTTTTACCACCATTTTCGGTAAAAGTAAGTTTTTGCCAGGATTTTCCATTGTCTATAGAATAGATAAATTTTGAATCTGGCTTATCTGTGGCTGGAGTATAGGTTAATGTTAACTTTTCAGGTACCGCCGTACTACCATTCTTTTTTTCGGAAAGTTGCAGTGTGGCGGAAGTACTCTTATCAGTAATTGTCACACTAGCATTACTTGTGTCAATGGATGTTTTATTGTTAGTTGCTTCAAGGACTGCTGATGGGTTGAGTGTTATTATAGTTATGTTTGAAGCGGCTTTTTTGCCATCTACTGCGGCAGTTCTGACAATCAGGTTAAATCCACTGGCCATAGTAGTTTTTGATGTAGCATCATCTTGACCAAGTTCTTTAAGTAAATCAAGAGGTGAAATTTTGCCTGTTACCTCCGCATATTTAGAACCTGTGTCAAGCATAGCTTCTACGCCTTTTGGCAAGGTAATAATGCCTTTTGCATAGTCGACTTTAACCTTTGGTGCTTTTGCTACAGCTGAAATTTTCACCTTTACTTCGGTACCTGCAGGTACGTCAGAATCAGAATTTACATTAGTACTTCCAGTTCCACCTTTTGTAAATCCGCTGATAGCTGCGGAGCGAACCACAATTGTTGTTCCAGCAAGGGTAGCGTTATCAAAATCATAGTCCTTTAACCCCCCTGCTGTAGCACCTGATGTAGCAGCAAGAGTCCATTTTGTACTATATAAAGTTCTATATTCGTATTTCTTCAATAAATCGTCATCTGAGATTTTAACTTTTGTTTTATCTACAAATGCCTGTTTTTTTGCATCATATTTGATAGAAGTTTTTGGTTGGGCTTGGATTGTAAAAATTGCGCCAGCACCTGCTTTGGCGGTATATGCACGGATGTATTGTTTCTTTGTTGCCTTTAAGAAGGAAAGATCAATAGTTGCTTTACCTCCTGTTACTTTATACCAGTATTCTGCACTTACCTTAGAGCCAGTTGCATCTTTTAATACTTGTAAGCAAATATAGTTGCTGGTATCTGCATCTATATTTGTTCCAGCAGTGCCAAGAGAGAGTACAGCTTCGTATGTTGTATAATCAACGGCTATAGGGCTTGGATTGTAAAAATTGCGCCAGCACCTGCTTTGGCGGTATATGCACGGATGTATTGTTTCTTTGTTGCCTTTAAGAAGGAAAGATCAATAGTTGCTTTACCTCCTGTTACTTTATACCAGTATTCTGCACTTACCTTAGAGCCAGTTGCATCTTTTAATACTTGTAAGCAAATATAGTTGCTGGTATCTGCATCTATATTTGTTCCAGCAGTGCCAAGAGAGAGTACAGCTTCGTATGTTGTATAATCAACGGCTATAGTTGGAATAGCTACTGGGTTTGCAGCTTCCAGCATAATCACCGGACTTATCGCAGCACCATGAATTCCGACCGTTCCCATTACCATTGCAAATGCCAAAGCCTTGGCAAAAAATTTCTTATTCCTCATCATTCATTCCTCCTTCCAAATTAACCGAGTAGGGAGAGTACGCCCTGGTTGGACTGGTTTGCCTGGGCGAGCATGGACTGGCCAGCCTGTGCAAGGATGTTGCTCTTGCTGTACTTAACCATCTCTTCAGCCATATCAGTATCGCGGATAGCGGACTCAGCACTGGTAGTATTCTCAACGATGTTATCCAAGTTCGCAATCGTGTGCTCTAAGCGGTTCTGTGCAGCACCGAGTTCGGAACGCTGTGCGGATACCGTGGAGAGTGCGGATTTAATGGTTTCGATTGCATCAAGCGCATTGGAATCGTCACTGCCATCCACACGAAGACCGTTTACGCCAAGGCTCTTTGCACTCATTGCCTGAAGGTTGATTGTAATCTGGTTGTTCCTGGTTGCATCTGCACCAACATGGAGTTTTAACTTCAGGTCACCTACCAGATTGTGGTCAGCAACTACAACGCCCTCTTCATCTAAAAGGGTAGTCATGTCAACCGCATTGCCTACTGCGTCATAAAGCTTCACACCTGCGCGTGCCATAATCGTGATCTCGCCGTCCTCATCCTTCGCAGTAAAGTAATCTTTCAGGGAGTTTGCAGAAATTGCATTGCCGTCCTTGTCATAAAAACGTTTCACATCCGCTTCCTTCTCTGCGGCTACAAGATCCTTGGCAGTAATGATTGCAGACTGGCTCCTGCCCACATCACTGTCTTCTAAGCTTCCTTCGGAAATCGTTACATTGGCGATCACTTTGCCTGCGGCATCCACAATCTCAAAACCGCCGTCCGCATCCAACTTATTTACGGTGTAATTCTTTGCGCATTCCCCATTCAGGCTTAAGCCGTAGCTTGCGGAACCTTCTGTGGTACTTGGGACACCCTCGTCGACATTCGGTACAATTTCCTTGCTGACGGAAAGCCCCTGGTCACGGATGGATTTTGCCAGTGCATTCTGGTCAGCCGCCGATGCGGTGGTTTCATCCAAGTCAACAAATTCCACGGAAACTTTCAGCCCGGTTGCCTGATCCGTTCCTTCTGCACCGTCCGCACCGAACGAGATTGTTACCGGGGTGCTTTCTGCCACTGCACCATATGCAAATGTAAATTTCTTTGCTGCCGTGTTATCGCCGCGGAGCAGGTAGGTTTCGTTAAATTTCGTTGTTTCGGAAACACGGTCAATCTCGGTGGTGAGCTGATCGATCTCATCCTGGATGGACTTGCGGTCGGATACAGAGTTTGTGCCATTTGCGGACTGTACGGCAAGCTCGTTCATTCTCTGGAGCATATCCTGCACTTCGTTTAATGCACCTTCTGCGGTCTGTACCGCGGAGATACCATCCTGTGCGTTCGAGGATGCCTGGTCAAGACCACGGATCTGCTTCCTCATCTTCTCGGAGATGGCAAGCCCTGCCGCGTTGTCGGCTGCACGGTTGATTTTGTAACCGGAAGAAAGCTTCTCGGTGGATTTTGCCTGCTGTCCGGTTGTGATCCCTAACATTCTGTTGGCGTTCATCGCCTGCATGTTGTGTTGTACTACCATAATGTTTTACCTCCATGTTTGGAATATCTGCCATCTTTGTTGGCAGTCAGGGAGCGTTCCTTCGCCCCGATGGTAAGAGCTGGATGCATTGGATGTGTATCTTCTTTGATGGAGCGGCTGTTTTTAACAGTGCCAAAAACCTCACTTCCGGGTGTAAGGAATTTTTTGGCGATGCAGTTAGAAAATAATTGCTCTTATTGTCAAAAAAGAGGGAACAAAATGTGCAAATTGTTGCATTTTGCAGAAAATTAGGTACATAATATTTTTATAAGTGGAAAATACTTCTAATAATACGTGCAGCCATGCCATACTGTACGCCCCAAAATAATAAAAAAATGGCATAGAAAGAGGTAAATATGGGAACTACAGAACCGATCCGGGATCTGGATGAATTGGAAAAGCTGAAAAATTATTATTTGACCGATCATCCGAACATGCGCAACTACGCCCTGATCCACACTGGCTTGAACACGGCACTGCGCATCAGCGACATTTTGTCATTGCGTTGGAGGGACGTGTACAATTTCGAAAGAAAGCAGTTTCAGAAATACATTATTATAAATGAGAAGAAGACGGGAAAAAGAACCTGCATCGCTATTAACCAGAGCCTGAGTCGGACGCTCAATATGTATATGGAAGAAATCGGGGAGCCTGAGCCAACGGATTTTTTGTTTGAGGGGCGTATACATGGTGCACCGCTGTGCCGCTCGCAGGCTTTTCGGATTATTAAGCGCGCCTGCGCTGACCTGTCGTTTTCCTGTCAGATTAGTTGTCACTCCCTCCGCAAGACTTTCGGTTATCAGGCTTACAATGCTGGTGTCAATCCCACGATGCTGATGATGATTTTTAACCATTCCTCGTTTGCAGTTACTAAGAGATATCTTGGAATTGAGCAGGAGGACAAGGATCAAGTATTCCTGAACCTGAATCTTTGATGTATTTTTGAAGTATTATCCGGTTTTATATGGAATGGGGGCGTGATAATTCTCGGGAGCCTGCCATGAACAACAGCTTGATGTTTTTAAATGATATCCGGCGCTGTTCATTCC
>CAMWUU010000111.1 GCA_947177515.1 uncultured Lachnospiraceae bacterium | reverse complement strand
GTAGCCTTCTTCCTCCCTTTCTTTCATTTCTTTTTCTGGTTACATTCCGAAAATTATCGAAACATTGAGATTAATTTTCGTTATTTTTCACAAAATATCATTTTATTAACGATTTTTTTGCAATTTTCATTGAAAAACAGAATATTTCGGTTTATACTGATAAAAAGTCATTAAGAAATAAACAGAATGTGAGGTCAAAAACATGGCTACAATTAAAGATATCGCCAATCGCCTCGGTATCGCCGTCAGCACCGTATCTAAGGGACTGAACGGGGCCAGCGATATCAGCGACGATATGCGGCAGCTCGTGCTCGATACCGCAGTCGAAATGGGATATGCATCCAAAAAACTGAAGGCAGGTTCAACCCGGAAAGTCTGCATATTAATTGAAAATATGGATTATGAGAATATTGATCAGTTCGGTTACGAAATCATTATGGGCTTTAAGCTTTCTGCCGCACGCAGACACTGGGAAGTTTGTGTAATCCCGGCCGACCTGAATATGCAGACTGCTGAAAAATACGATACCTACATGCTGAAAAATGGATTCTCCGGAGCATTCCTGCTGGGCTTTTCCCTTCATGATGACTGGGTTAAACAGCTCAACAAAACAACGGTTCCAACCGTCCTGCTCGATAATTATATCCCCGTAAACCCCCATGTAGGCTATGTCGGTACGGACTCAGTGGAGGGCATCTCCATTGCGGTGGAACATCTTTGTTCCCTGGGACATAAAAAAATTGCCTTCCTGAATGGCTCCAAAAACTCCATGGTATCGGATGAGCGCTACCAGGCTTTTTTACAAAGTATGGAAGGACAGGGGCTGATTCCAGAAGAAAACCTGATGGAATATGGTTATTATGTGCCGGACTGCGCGAAATACCATGTGCCAACCTTCTTAGAAAACGGTGCAACCGCAATCCTGTGCGCAAGCGACCTGATTGCCTCAGGTGTAATTGCTGAACTGAACAAGCGCGGGCTGCATGTCCCAAAAGATATCAGTGTCGTCGGGTTTGACGACCTCCCGCTCGCCGCACAGCTCACCCCGCCGCTTACCACCATCCGGCAGGATCGGACAGACCTTGGCAAAAGCGCATTCCTGCTTTTAGACGGGTTAATTCACAATGTTTCGGTAAGTAAAATGTTGCTACGCGCAAAATTTATTAAAAGAGCTTCCACTGCCGCAGCAGCCACAGACACACAAAAATCACCACAACCACAGAGATTGAAATAGAATTTTTATCTCATTTCCTCAAAGAATCCCGATTTTGAAGCTTCTTCCCCCGCTTCGTAGAGATGGGAAATATCCCCCAGTCCTACGCAGCGGAAAAATACTTCCCCCGGGATACGCTCCTCCGTCACAAGTGTTGTGACGGAAGTGGGAGCCACAAAAAAACCCTGCCACAGTATCACCGGGGAAAGTCCAATCAAATGCGCCATAATCGCAAAGGTAATCCCAAGATGACAGAAGAATACCAAAGTATCTGTATTTCCTCCTTTTGTCCGGTACATGCCGCCATCCCGCTCATAACCGTAATCCGCCAGCAATCCATCAATCCCGGCACAGACGCGCCCATAAACTTCTGCCACATCGCCACTTTTCATCAGTGGTTCTAAGAGCCATGCTTCCTTATCGTACAGCCCCCTGCATACCGTCCAGTCGCGCGGCATAAAATCCCAGGGAATCCGCCGCTTCCCGGTCTGCCCATCGATTACATAACCCGGAAATTCCCTTAACCAGTCCTTTGTAATCGCGCTGCGCCCGATTTTGTCAAGCGAAAATGCCGCTGTTTCTTTCGCCCTTCCCAACGGGGAACAATAAAATTCCCGCACCTGCATCCTTGCAATCCGCTCGGATAGGATTTCAGCTTCCACCTTCCCTTTCTGCGTCAGCGAATCATGCACATAATCCGGATCCCCATGCCTTACAAATACCAGCTTCATATCCTGCCTGCCTTTCCCTGCCCGTGATCCGGGCAATTTCCATTTTTTTACATTTCATTTTTCATATATCACTTCTTTGCCTCGTCATCCTTTGTCCTAATTTTTGTAATATATTTCATAAGCATTTCTTCGAGCAGTTTTGGTTCCACTGGCTTGCTTAGGTAATCATGAAACCCCGCGCGCAGATACTCCTCCCTCGCCCCCCGTATCGCATTAGCTGTCAGGGCGATCACCGGGGTATTTGCACAGAGATTTCCGGATAATTCCCTTGATTTTGCAAGTGTTTCCATCCCGTCCATCCCCGGCATCATATGGTCAAGAAAAATCACGTCGAAATGCTCCTCCTGCATAAGGGAAAGGCATTTTTCACCACTCTGGCAGGTAGTAACCTGCACCTTTGTGCGCCCCAGCAGCCTTTTGACCACAAGCAGGTTCATCGCGTTGTCATCCACTACCAGCACCTTTGCATCCGGTGCCGTAAAATTCCCCCCTTCCTCCACATGTTCCGCAATGAACTTTTGATATGTTTCCTTAAAATCCCCGATGACCCGTGCTTCCTTCACACCCTGCGGCAAAATTACCGTAAAACAGGAACCCGCGCCATAGGTACTCTCTACCAGGATCCTGCCCCCCATCTGGTCAGTCAGGCGTTTTGTTATAGCAAGTCCCAGTCCGGTTCCCTCCACATTCCGGTTGTTATGTAAATCAAGGCGCTCAAAATCCTTAAACAACTTATCTAAGTTTTCTTTCCGGATACCGATGCCGGTATCCTTTACGGAAACTTTAAGCGCAAAGGCTGCCCCCTCCCTTAACGGGGAAACGCAAAGCGCCACGCTGCCCTCCCCCGTATATTTTATTGCATTACTTAAGAGATTTTCAATTACCTGTCTTACACGCACCTCGTCACCATAAAGCACTGAGGGCAGCGTTTTATCCACCTGCGCATGAAATGAAAGATTCTTTGCCTCCGCCTTCACTTCTGCCATATTGACAATATTCATCAGGAAAGAAGAAAGTTCATAATCCCCTTCCACAATCTCCATCTTCCCCGACTCAATTTTTGAGAAATCCAAAATATCATTGATCAGGGACAGCAGCGATTTACTTGCATACTCAATGTTTTTTGCATACTCACGGACATTGCCCTCCCTTGTTTCCCGCAATATCATCTCGTTCATCCCAATCACGGAATTGATTGGGGTTCGGATCTCATGTGACATATTTGCAAGAAAATCACTTTTTGCCCGGTTTGCCTGCTCTGCCGCCAATTTTGCCTCCTTAAGCGCTTCACTCTCTTTTACTTTTTCCTCCGCCCTGAACAGGGATCGAACCCCCACAGTAAAGAGGATAAGAAGCAGTCCCAGCACACAGACCACCATCATCACAATATTGGAAATCCCGGCCTCCATCGCTTTTTTTGGCACCAGCCCAATTAAGTACAGCCCCTGCCGGCTGATCTCCGCCGCAAAAAAATACGCTGATTCCCCTTCAAAATTCCCTTTTTCCGAGGCGGACGACGCAATGTTTAGTTTCGTGTGGATTTTTTCATAAGTTTCAAGAACCTTCCCGTCCCTAAGCATCTTAATCCCTTCCGCCCCCCACTGCTCATCCGCATATAAAATCTGTTGCCCGCTGGCAACCAGCAATTTTCCCTGCCCCTCATAACCGTCCAGGTAAAAGAATTGATCCAGTTCTTTTTCCAAATATTTCCGATATAATACATATTTAATGTTGCTTCCCCGGAAAACTGGCACCGAAAAAACGAGGTTCCCCTCCACGTCGCACGAAACCGTTTCACTGCCGCGGAACGATTCACGCAGTCCCTCATATACCGAAAAATCCAGGGCTTCGCCGTAAACTGCAGTCCCGTCAAGTGCCAGCAGCCCCGAAACTACCCCCGCATCTTCCATCTTCCCGAAATCCTCTACAGCCCCTGCCTCAATCAGGTGCGCCGCCACTTTCATAGAAGAAAGTTCTGCCCGAAGCCTCTCCTTTACTACTTCTGCCATGCTCTGCGTCTGCTGTGCCATCTGCTTTTCCACATAGTCTTCCTGCATCTGCCCAATACGGTCTGCCAAAAGGATGCCAACCACCACCATCAGCACAAGGAAAACCAGCCATATCCAGTAACGATTCTTCCCCCTATAAAAAAATCTATTCTTCATGCCGCCTTACCCCTGCCACATACCAGTCAAACTCATTTAATAACGCGTTATCCGACATATTCTCTCCTTCCAGTACCCTGAAATTCCCGTTATTATCACAAATCGGCCCATAAAATACATCAAAACGTCCCTGCCGCAGCGCCTCCCATGCCTGATCCACTTTTTCTGCAGTTCCCGGGCTTACATTTTTTGTAAGCGGGGCAAGACTGACCACGCCACTCTCCACCCCTTCCCAATAGCTCTCCCCACTCAATTTTCCCTGGATGCAGTGAAGGATATGCTGGGAATAAAATCTTTCCCAGTCCCAGACCGGGGCAGTCAGGAAAGTATCCGGAAAATACTGCGAATTATCATAATTGTATCCAATGGAATAGATACCGCGTGCATCCGCTTCCTTTAGAACAGCAAGGGAATCCGTATGCATGGCAACCACATCAATATCATGGGCATCAAACAGACTGTTTGCTGCCGTTCGCGTGGCATCATCCTCCGTCCAGGTACCGCTAAAACAAATATGTATAACAGCATCCGGATTCACCGAACGGACACCAAGCGCAAATGCATTAATCCCCCGGTTTACTTCCGAAATTTCATGTGCCGCCACATAACCAATTTGATCCGTTTCCGTTTTAAGGCCCGCCACAATACCGCTCAGATAACGCATCTGATAAATTCGTCCAAAATAAGTACTGACATTTTTATATCCCTGCTGCACACCCGCCGCATGGAAAAAATAGACCTGTGGATACTTTAAGGCAACCTCCGCTAAGTTGTCCCCATATGCATAGGAAGTTAAGATAATAATCTTACAGCCCGCCCCGATCAGTTCCTCAATGGCTGCGGTACACTCCGCCCCCTCCTTTACCTTCTCACGGTACAGAATCCTCAGATTTAGCTCTACAGCGCTCGCTTCCAGTCCCTCCAAATGTGCCTGTCCCCAGCTTTTATCCCCCGCCGTCCCATATAAAATCAGCCCAACGGTGGTTTTCTCCTTGGTGACATCAAATTCACCCTCCTGGATATTGATTAGCATCAGCCCGATAATAATAACTGCAAAAACAACACTCGCCGCAATACCTATCTTCTTCAAATCCATCCCCTCCGTATCCCGCACTGTTAATCGAGTCCGTCTTTCACATAATAATGCCGTTTTAACCATGCCGACAGCCCATCAAGCCCCGGATAGATCAATCGCTCATTCATATTCATCCTATCAAGCATATCCCGTATCTTCCAGCGCAAACTCTTATCAATAATATACTTTACTGTGTGCACAGTATTTTCCGCCAAAAACTGCTCAATATCCTTCATCCCGCTTGGGATAATTGCAAAATAAGAATACTGGTTGATAATGCGCTGGTCGATGGACGGCGGCTCCAAAATCACCATCGAATGATCCCCCATATCCGCATCGTAAGAATCCAAATCCCCCGCAAGTTCATTTAACATCTCCACCGTAAACAGGTTTGTTTTTTCCTCGCGCAGGCTGTCCTGGTAGCGCTTTGGCAAAAGACCGTTCATCTCGTGCACATCAATCTTCCAAAGAATTCCGCCGTGCATTTCCATATTTGCCAGGCGCTCACCACTCGTAGAAAAATGCAGCCCAATAAGCGGAGAGTATGTCCAATCCTGTAATCTTGTCGGCAGCCCGTGGTGCTGGCCGATAATCAACTGCCGCCAGACGGACTCATCAAGAAGCGGCTCCTCGCTCGCAGCATATTTCGTAAAATTCCGTAAAATGCTCTTTTCCAGTTCCTTATGCTTTTCCTTACAGTTTAAGTGCAGGCTTGTTGTCAGATAATAAGTTTCGTTCGGCATCCCACGATATAAAAACGAAGAGCGGTAACGCCCAATTGAGCTGTCGTAGGTCTGCTCATTAATTAATTCCAACACTTCCTCGATTTTAACCAGATGTTCTGTCCGTACCATTCCTAACCTCCCCGTCTGCTATCCATAGCCTGCTGCCAAAGCCCTGTCCCTTCGCATATCCCATCCATCTACTTAGTCGCAACGCACTTCCCCTGTTTCCAAAACTTCCAATTTTCTAATTATATGACAATTAACGCAAAAAAACAAGCGGGCAGATCATTGTTTTTCTGCCCGCTGCTAAAAAATTATTCAATTACAATACAGAAACTTTCTTTTGCGCGGCCACTTAATCCAAAATGAACGGCAACTTTTCTGACCAGTTCGTCGATATGAATGCTTCCATCATTTGTTATAGAAACATAGCCTTCTTTAAGGCACTGTCTTTTTACTTCCTGCGCAAATAAAATATCCCTCTTCATCCAGTTGCAGAAAGCCTTTTGCTGATCCCTACATCCTTCCAGTACATATGGGACAAATTCTCTTTTCCTGTAATGGGAAATCTGAAATTCCTCCCCAGGAGTAAAATTCCTCCCTAGGAGTAAAATTCCTCCCTAGGAGTAATTGAGATATATCTGTTATTTGAAATACCCAACCGTTTTATCAATTTAGGTACATATGCTGCTCCTTCTGTGATAACGCCGTTTTTACCATTCCTTCGCGCTAACCCCGCCAACACATAACCAAAAACCTCTTCGTAGAATTCAAATTCTTCCCTGCATTGAATAACCGGCTCTCTCATCCAAATTTCCTCCGCGTTCATCCCGGCTATTTTTTTGCATATGGGATATCCATCCATTCCCTTTCTCCGAATCAGATTTCCTCTTCCCCTTATACAGAAACGGAAACATTCATACCCGCAAAATACGAACTCTGGCTAAGGCTTGGTTCCCCGCTTTTTGTATAGATTACGGGCTTTATCTTACCAGTATCCGCCATGACTTCTATAGACCCTTTCTCCCCTACAGAATCTGAAGCCAGACTGGTATTTTCATCCTGCCCTGTCGTACCGTCCTTTTGCACCACAACCATATCCGTATCCTGTTTTCCCGCTTCCTCCACTCTCTTTTCAAGTTCCTTTTGTTCATCTTTGCGATTCTGTATCGCTTTTTCACACTCTAATTCCGCTTTCTTCCTTGCTTCTTTTGCATCCTCCTTCATTCCTTCTTTTGCTTTTGCCACATATTCATCCGCCCTGTCCGAACATTCCCCGACATATCCCATTGCCCTTTTCATTACTTCGGTATCTCCCCTTCGCCTTGCCTCCTTAAAAACCCGAAACGGTGTATTTAACAGTTGCATATTTCTATTTGCCCCAGCAATACCTTCCATTGTCTTTATATGCATAATATATCCTCCCACAAAAAGATTTGCTTCGCTTTTTTACGAAACAGAAGCATTCTGCCGTCTATAGGTATCATTATCCTTCTGGCTTAATTCGCTCTGCAGCCGCGCCAGCTTTTTCTCCAGTTCCCGGACTTTTTGCGGATCCTTACCGGCGGATTTAAGCTGCTGTTTTATCTGCTGCTCTTTTTCCCTAAGTTTCCGGATTTCCCTGTCAACCCTGCCCGTGTCCGTCGTACATTTCTCCTTTTGGTCTGCCTGATTGGCATTATCCTTATCCCCGCTTTCTTTCGCTGCTTCCTTCCCCTTCACATTATCCGATTTTTTCGGATCATAAAATACAATTTTCCGGTTCCCGTCCCCGTCCTTTTCAACCCGGTATAAACCGACAGGTTTCTCTGCTGATTTTTCACTGCTCACATACTCGTCATGCGGTTCTGCTCCCTTATTAGATCCTTTTACGCCGCTTAATTTTTTGTCCGTTTCCTTTGCTTTTTCCGCTCTTTGGGAAGCCTGTTTTTCCTTCACCTGTTCTGCATAGTCGGTTTTGGAAGAATCGTATCTCCCATTAATTTCCATTGCCATAAGCCCGCCTCCTTAAATTTGTTCTTATAGGGCAGCGCAGTCCATAAGGTTTTCGTTGCCCCACATTCTTTTTTTCGGCTGCTTAAAACAGTTCATTAACCCATTCGCTGTAAGATGTCCTTAGGATGCTGTGGGATGATAAGCAGGACATTAAGGGAAAATACATTCCCCTGCGTTTTTACGCTGATTGCACCATGATATTTTTCTGCTACGGCTTTTATATTTGATAAGCCCGTGCCTTTCCGAAACAGGGCTTTTCCCTGAAAACTGTTCTCAATTTCCAAAAAAAGAAAATCCCCTTGTATGCGTCCTTTCACACTGATATATTTTTCTGCTCCGGCTTCCATACTTGTACAGGCATGAATTGCATTATCCAAAGCATTCGAAAGGATAATGCACAGGTCAATATCCCGCAGGCCGCACGGGCAGGGAAGACGGAGTGAACACCAGATATCAATTCCCATACTTTTTGCAATTCCAAACTTCTGCCCTGCCAGAATATCCACAACAGGATTGTTGGTGCTGCACGGAAGGGATAAATCTTCCGCCATTCCTTCCATATCCCCGATATAATTTAGTGCCTGTTCCGTTGTCCCGCTTTGTAAAAGTTTTTTTATCACTGCGATATGGTTCTTTATATCATGGCGGAATGATACTGTTTTTTCATAGCGTGTCTTCGCTTCTTCCACATACCGGTTCAAAGAATGTTCCTCCTGCTCTAACAGGGATAACTCTGTGCTAAGTCGGAAATTTTGCAATAATTTCTTATAAGCAAACAGGATACAGAACAGGTTTGCCATCCCCAAAAGCTGTATCCCAAGTATCTGGTAGTGATTTGTATATACTGTAATCTCAGCACTATCTGTAACCACCATGCCGTATATCACAGAATTAATATATTCTTCCATAATGAAAATCATCAGGATTGGAACCAATACTAAAAACATATATTGCTTTTTTATTGCTTCATAATAAGAAAAATACCGCCAAATCATATGGCAGCAAAACCCTGTCAAAATAAATGCGCTCAAATCCCCTGACAGCATAAATATAATCCCAACCAGGTTTTGGTCAAACGAAGACATAAACGGATAGAGGGCACTTAGCAGGGAGTTAACAATCCCATAGCCAAGCTGCATAACCTCAACCACCAGCGCCGCATATAATACAGCGGACTTGTAATCCGCATGGAAGATCAGGCACCCGGCTGCGGTAAGCAGCAGGACATACGTCCCAAATTCGGCAATGGAACTGGTTGATCCAAAATGAATCACAAGAATCGCACATACCGCAAATAATAAATAAATATAAAACTTTATCTTCTTATGCAAAAGCCTGGCAAAGAAATAAAACCCGAAAAGCATCTGAATGCTTCCCATAATATATTCGTTAAAAAAATCCAAAGGATCCGCCATTTCACTTCCTCCCAGACACAAAGGATTCCTATCCATTTTTCATATACTGTAAAATAACGCCGGAAAACTCCCTGCTGCGCAATCGGGACACTGGTATCTCCTTTCCACCTTCCATATATGCAATACCATTTTTAAAACTTTTTAAATACTTTAAATTGATTAGATAACTCCTATGGCATCGGAAAAATTTTCCTTCCAGTTTAACTTCCAGATTTTCAATCCGGTCATAATAATCAATAATCTCCGATGAAGCCAAATGCAAATATATTTTCCGGTCAATCACTTCACAGAAAACAATATCATCCAAAGAGATAATATGGTTTTCAAACCCTTTTTGAACCAGTAAATTTGCCCCAACCGCTTGTTGAAGGGATGCAAAAAGACGTTCCATTGTTTTTTCAAAGTGGCTTTCTTCTATCGGTTTTACCAGATAATCATATGCC
>CAMWUU010000110.1 GCA_947177515.1 uncultured Lachnospiraceae bacterium | reverse complement strand
TATCCATTATATATCCATTATTCAAGGGTTTTAAAATGCCCCTATGAACTTGTAACAGATAAGCAAGTATAACACAAACCGCCACTTTGGGCAAATCATATTATTAGAATATTTTTCCTTTAAGTTTCCCCTATTTTTTCCTGTCCGCTTTCTGCAAAACCACATAAATACGAAACAAACGAAGCGTTGTCAGTTGTGATTGTGCTTTTTATAAAAACACTGATTTTATGCGGGTTTAAAAGGTGCAAATTCCAAAAATGGGGAAACTTAAATTTTTTCCTCCTTGATTTCCTCCTGACAAAATGCTATGATGTATAAAACAATATATCCCTTTCCAATATCCCAATAGAATTTTTAAGGATTATATGGATAAATATAAAAGTAAAGAAACTCGAAAACAGAAAACGCAGATTACAGCATTTTGTATCAAGAAAATATAAGAAAAATTTGAAAGGAGAATGTTACTGCAAAACAAGCAATATTATAAAAAGCGAAAAAGAACTTTTGAAACTGACACAAAGACTAACCAATATCCGTAAAGACTCCTTACATCAGACAATGTCTGAATTCATAAACTGGGAACCAAGTTCTATATGCATGGAAGATAAGAATGTAAGTGGGATGATGAAAAATAAACATTTATCCAAAACCGTCCAGCAACAGGGATTTCATGAATTAAACAAACAGATTGAATATAAAGGCACATGGAATAACATTCCTGTTAGGATAGCAGACAGGTTCTTTCCAGATTCTAAATTATGCATCTTCTGTGGAAACATAAAAAAGGATTTAAAACTGTCAGACCGTATTTATAAATGTGAATGCGGAAATGTCACTGACAGGAATTATCAGGCAGCTTTAAATTTAAAAAGATAAGGGAAGAAAATTTTAAAACATAAATCTGTACCATAACACTTACAGGTTAATGCGGACATGTGTTGTTACGTTAGTCAGGAATTTACGCCTATGGAGTGCAGAAGAACTTGTGAGTAGTATCTGAATGGATTCAGTATGAAAGCATACACGATGAAGTAGGAATGAAACATAAAAGTTTATAACTTTTTATAAGTTTTTAGTAACAGACATATTATGGACTACAGTCAAAAAATATCAAAACGCCACTGGAACCAACCCGATAAAGGGGAACGGGAAGTGGCGCGCGAACAAACCTTTATCGATGATATTGTACAAAAAAGCCATATAGAAAAAGAACTTCTTGCAAATCTTACCGGGATCGAAACCGTTTTCGATGGAGGGGGCGGTTCGGGACGGTTTTCCATTCTGCTTGCAGCGCATGGATGCCATGTCACTCATTTTGACATATCAAAGCCAATGCTTGATAAAGCGTCACAGCTTGCAAAAGCTGCCGGGGTGGAGGAGAGGATCACGTTCGTTCTGGGGGCACTGGAAGATTTATCAGCCTATGCCGACCGCTCCTTTGACCTTGTTATAAGCTTTGACGCGCCAATTTCCTACACTTGGCCAAACCAGGAGCAGGTTATTGCAAATCTTGTAAGAATTTGTAAAAAAAGAATTATGTTAAGTGTGTCAAGCCGTCTTGGTACACTGCCCTATCTCGCAAACCCGACGAGTAAAAACCAGTTTATCCTAAACCCGGACTGTGGTGACCCCTATGTTGACTGGTGTATTTTAAACTATCAGAACGCAATTGACCAATTTTCATTTAATCAGCCTGCCTGTATGGATCTCCTAGAACATGGACGGATGGGCGGCGATGCCGAAATTGCCGAATATGAAAAAGGTGGTGCTCCATGGCCAATCACCTACACTTTCCTGCCCGATGAACTCTCCCGCATATTGCATGAAAATGGAGTCAAAAATATACAGCTTGCAGGTCCTGGCGCATATGCCCGCACCATACCAAATGAAATATTGTGCAAAATTATGCGTGATCCTGCACAGAAATCCGCATTCTTAGACTTCTGCCATATCTTCGACCAAAATCCTTATGTCTGCGGGATGGGAAAAGATAATCTGTTTGCAAAGGGTGAAATATTGTAATAGGAGGGGTATTTCCAAATGGTTGAAATAAAGAAAAGTTATCGTAACAATAATGCACTTCGTCAAAGTTTTAACGAATTGGCCAAATGCACTTTCTGCCTGGATTTTGAGGACTGGTATCAAAACGGGCTTTGGACGGACAGGTACAACCCGTACTCCGTTGTTAAAGACGGTGAAGTAATCGCCAATGTGTCCGTAAATCAAACTGACCTGATTTTTGACGGCAATATAAAACATTTCCTCCAACTAGGAACGGTTATGACGAAGGAGGGGTTTCGCAAACAGGGATTAATCCGGGAGATTATGGCGGCAATCGATGCCGATTACAATGGAAAAACGGATGGAACCTATCTTTTTGCCAACGACAGTGTGCTTGACTTTTATCCGAAATTCGGATTTTTGGAAGCTTTTGAATACCTGTATTCAAAGTCGTTTTCAAACCGGGGGGAATGCTATTTTGAGAAAACTCCAATGTATAACAAAAAATCCTGGGAGTCCTTGAAATCCGCTATGGAACGCAGTATATTCCGGGGCAGGCTTGATTTGGCCGGCAATCCGGAACTAATCTTATTTTATGTTACAAAATTTATGCAGGAAGATGTATATTATCATAAGGATAGTGATACCTATGTTATTGCAGAATTTGATAATGGAAATATTTTCCTGCACAATATATTTTCAAGTACTCTACGCCACCTAAACGAGATCATACCGCTCTTTGGAGAAAGCGCAAAAAAAGTAGTACTTGGTTTTGTCCCGGAAACGGAAGAAAACTTTAGGGCAGAAAAAATCCACCCAGAAGACTGCACCTTTTTTCTTTCCGGAAAGGGAACCAATATTTTCCAAAGCAATAAATTACGGATTCCGTCGCTGGCGCACGCATAAATATATCAGGAACCTGACAGGGATATCTGCTGCCAGGTTCCATTAGGATATCCTTGCACCCAGTTCGATTCCCGGAATCCTAATTCCATACTTGCTTATCTGCTTAAAAAAGAATATTTTTTATTTTGCGAAAAGAAAACGCCCTATGCCCTGCGCCCATACCCATGCACCCAGTCCGATTTTAAATAATAAAACAGATAAATCACGGAACTAATCCCCCAGGTTAATGGGTATGCCCAGTAAATCAGCCCGATATCGTGTATATAACGCATCATCACTGTAATATAGGCTATGCGGAACACACACCAGACCGAGAGCATAATTACCATTGGCACAATGCCCTTGCCCGCGCCACGGCAGATACCTGCAATAATATGGGAGAATGCAAGCAGGAAATAAAACAGTGCCTCCGTGCGCCCCTGTTTTGTCCCAAGCCGCACCACCTCAGGATCAGCATTAAACATTTTAATAAGCTGCGGCACGGCAAAAAACATAATCACTCCAATTGTTTCTGCCAGCAAAAGGGACATCACGATACCAAATCTCGCTCCTTCCTTTGCCCTGCCATACTGACCCGCGCCAAGATTCTGCCCGATAAAGGTGGTCATTGCCATGGAAAAGCAGGTGATCGGCAGGAAAGCGAAGCCTTCCAGTTTTACGTAGGAGCCATAACCCGCCATCGCATCTTCACCAAACGAATTGACGTTGGACTGCAAAATAACATTGGCCAGACCGATCACAGAATTTTGCACTCCCGTCGGAAGACCATATTTTAATATTTCACGAAGCATATCCCTGTGGAAACGTACTTTATTAAGTGAAATCTGGTAGACCGTCCCCTTTTTTAGCAGGCGCTTTAAACACAGCAGGGCACTTACAAGCTGTGAGATGGTCGTAGCAATGGCCGCCCACGCCACACCCATACGGAATACACCAATAAAGAGCAGGTCAAGCAGGATATTTAAAACCGAAGAGAAGATCAGGTAAATCATTGGCCTGCGGCTGTCACCAACCGCGTTCATAATACTGGTAAAAATATTGTACATAACATTTGCCAGCACCCCGAGGAAATAATACCGGAAATACGCAATGGAATCCGGCAGTACAGAAGGGTCGGTCTTCATCAGTTGTAAGATTGTTGGTGTAAAGACCACACCAATTATTGTAACGGCAATCCCCGCTACAAGACCAAATGCAACATTGGTATGTACCGCACGCGCGACACGCTTCTCATCCTTTGCCCCAAAATAGCGCGAAATCACAACGCCCGCACCGGCCGCTGTCCCGGTAAAAAAACTAACCAGCAAAAAGATTAAAGGCCCCGAAGAGCTGACGGCAGCTAACGGTCCCTTTCCGAGAAAACGCCCTACAATCAGCGAGTCCGCCGTATTGTAGAGCTGCTGGAAAAGCTGGCTGAAAAAAATGGGGATTGCAAACTGGAGGATCAGTTTCTTTACATTCCCTTCTGACATATTTTTTGTTCCACTTGTATTCTGCATAATTCCCTCCGTACTGATTTTATATGGCCTTTTATTGTGCGCAATTTACTTAGATCCGGTATCGGTTTATTGATATATATATATTTGTTTATCAGAAAGCCGTTCTTATCCTAACATCGCTTTGCGTTCTTTCCAATCCGGGAGTATTAAAGCAACCTCCTCATAAAAACGCGGTGAATGGTTTGGCACAAGAAAATGTGTAAATTCATGGACAACAACATACTCCGCTGCTGCCTTTGGTACCTGCATCAGCAGGGTACTTAATGTAACCATTCCTTTTTTGGGCTGACAGACACCCCATCTGCTTGTCATTTTGCGGATTCTAAGTATTGGGTATGCAATTCCTTTCTCTGCAAAAGATGGATACCAGCGTTTACAAAGAACCGGAAGATACCAAGCTGCCTCCCTGTGATACCATTTTTCCATGGCTGTGGCGCGCTGTTCCTTTGTACTATCCGGGGGTGCATACAAAAAAACGTTTTTCTCCCCGCGCCGCACAATGCACTGACTGCACTGCCGATCCTGTCCATCTGCACCGCGCGCCTTTATGCGTTCTTTTGCTGCCCTTATATATTCCGCCTTGGAACGCACAAAATCGTCCAGAAAGGTAAGTGCCACCCCGCTGTTTGCAGAAACTGCCACCGACCCGTCCGGACGAATTCTTAAGTTTATGTTTTTGACTGGTTTTCGCGTCAGTTCATACACGACGCTCTCCCCCTGCGCATCGGTCACGGTGCGCAGGACTTTTGTTTCCGACATTTTACGCCTCCATGCTGTCTGTTGGTCTTTTGTATATCAAAGCGAAACATCCACCGCCCCGCCAACTGCCGCCACATCCGCTGCTCCCCCGCCACCGTCGCCACAAACCTGACCGGAGGAATCCCCCACGGTAAAATCAATGCTGCCTGATGACGAACTTCCCGAAAAAGAAGCGGCATCCTGCTGCATCTGCTGCTCCTCATATTTTAGTGCCTGTTCCGTGCGCTCAAGGTCACTCAAGCGCATGGCAAAATTCCCCATTTCAAGTGCCGCAGCCGTGTCCGTATTCTGGCTGCTGCTGCCTGTACCGCCATAACGGCGGTAACGATCCATGTCCTTAATATATTTCATATCTGCTTCCGCCACATCTGCTAGTTCCTCACCCCGGTGCCTGCGCTTTAACTGCTTACAGCGCATCTCCTTTGCCCTCATCTGCCGCTCTGTCTGGTTTCTCTGAGCAGCAAGTTCGCGCTTAACCTGCTGGCGCTTTGCACGGATACGCTGCTGTTTTACCTGCTTTTTCAGCGCGTTTTCCTGTTTTTCCCTCTTCACGCGCTTTTCCTTAATCTGCTCTTCTTTCAGATTGCCCAGCTTTTTCTTTGCTGTCTTTACAATGCTCTCCGCATGGGCAATCGCAATCCGCAATTCGTTTTCGTCATACTGCCCCGTCCCAACCAGACGGCGCAGACTGCTGGCCTTAGTACGCGCTGTCGCAAGCGCCCGGGCAGCCATACCCAGCTTGCTCGCACGTAATACCTGGGCTGATACCTCCCGGCGGTTATAATTCAGGTTCTTCTTTTTGGCCTTTGCTTTTGCTTTTGCCTTTTTCTGCTGTGCAAGGCGCTGGCGGTCGACCATGCCCGGAGTGTTTGTCTGACGGATACCGTTTGTAGTGATGCCAACCCGGGAGGTCTGGTCAACCGTGTTCTGGTCGTTTTTCCCTGCCTGCCCCACTGCATTCTGGCCATTTTTCCCCGTCTGCTCCGTTTTTTGTCCATGCACCCCTGTTTGGTCTGCCAGTCTGTTTCCCGCCCCGCTCTCCTTCCTAGAAGAATCGGTTTTTACAGGCTTATCCGAACCCATCTGTCCGGAATGATGGTTTGCACCCGCCATACTCCTAACCCAGGATACACCGCTTTCCTCTTTTGTTTCCGGTCGCTTTGTCCGGTCATATTTCACGGAAGCCTCTTGTACTGTCCGCGCTGCGCGGACATCTTTTACTTCTGTCGGACGATTTTTCTGCTTTCCCGCTGCCATACTGCCATAGATATTTCCCAATTCAACCCCATTCATCGCCAATCCCCCCTGTCGTATGTAAAAAATAATATCACCCGACGGATTTTTTCACAATCCCTCTGATAGCCTGCACCCTTCCGCCGCTTTACAGCTACAAAGTGCAAAGAACCTGACCGATATTTTTCCTAACAGATTCATTACAGGGAATCCTCCCCGCCCTGTTATTTCCGTGCAAAAACTTAATTCTTATATCGGCATATTGGTGGGATTTTATTAGATTGTTTTTTTGTTCTAAGGATTGTCTTTGATATTATTTTGACAAGGGGGGAGTTTTACCGGTTCCATGCGATATCCTGGATCACCTCCCCTGCTAGGATCAGCCCCGCCACTGACGGCACAAAAGCGGTGCTGCCCGGGATACTGCGGCGCGGTGCATTTTCGCGGGAAATTTTAAGTGCCTCCATCTGGCTCCCTTCTCCACTCCTAAGGCTTTGAACTTCCTCCTTAATTCCTTCCGGCACTTCCTCCGAATACACCACCTTTAATTGCTCCACCCCGCGCTTTTTTAGTTCCCGCCGCATTACTTTCGCAAGCGGGCAAACTTTGGTCTGATAAATATCCGCCACCTGGAACCTGGTTGGGTCAAGCTTGTTCCCCGCACCCATGCAACTAATGATCGGAGTTCCCGCTTCCTTTGCCCGCAAAATCAATTCAAGCTTTGCTGTTACTGTATCAACCGCGTCCACCACGTAATCATATTCGGCAAATGGGAATTCTTTCGCATTCTCCGGCAGGAAAAAGCAGTTGTGCACCTGTACGGCTGCCTTCGGGTTAATATCAAGGATACGCTCTTTCATTACCTCCACCTTGCTGCGCCCTAGCGTGCTGTGCAGTGCAATAATCTGGCGGTTCAGGTTGGATTCGCATACTGTATCGCTGTCAATCAGGTCAAGCGCCCCAATTCCGCTGCGCGCCAATGCTTCCACCGCAAAACCGCCGACCCCGCCGATACCGAATACCGCCACCCTTGCCGCCATCAACCGCTCCATGCCCTCCTGCCCAAGCAGGCTCTGTGTCCGGACAAACTGCCTCTTATTCATCTTCTGCCTCCCCTTCCCATCCATCGTACCATTCCAGGAAATTATGCCTTATCCCCCGCTCCTTATAGGCAATCACTGTGCTTAAATTAACATTTTCCACACTGGCAAAAATATTTCCCTCCACATATTGGTTTTTCTTTTTCAGTTCCCGGATCAGTTCCTTAATTTCAAGACGTTTCGAATGATTATCCCCGGTACCCCGTGCACAGTTCTGCTCGGTAAATTTACAGGCGCACTGCAAAAAGCGCAGTCCATAATAATCCCGCCACGCTTTGATATCGTCCTCACGCACCATATACATTGGGCGGATCAGCTCCATTCCCTTAAAATTTGTACTGTGCAGTTTCGGCATCATTGTCTGGATTTGCGCCCCATAAAGCATCCCCATCAGGATGGTTTCGATTACATCATCATAATGATGACCAAGCGCAATTTTATTGCAGCCAAGTTCCCTTGCCCGGCTGTAAAGATATCCCCGCCGCATACGGGCACACAGGTAACAGGGGGATTTTTCAATATCAAAAACTGATTCAAAAATGGTGGATTCAAAAATCTCCACTGGTACGGCAAGGCGTTTTGCATTGCCCTCTATCTGGATGCGGTTTGCCTTACTGTAGCCCGGATCCATTACCAAAAAAACCACCTCAAAGGGGATTTTGTTGTGACGCTTTAAAATCTGGAACAGTTTGGCCATCAGCATGGAATCTTTTCCGCCTGAAATACACACAGCAATCCGGTCACCCGGCTTAATCAACTCATATCGGTTGATTGCTTTTACAAATGGACACCAGATAGTCTTCCGGAATTTTTTCTGAAGTCCCTTTTCCACGTCTGCCAGCCATTCTTCCGGTTTCCTTGTTTCTTCTTGCGCAGTTAATTCATTCATAATTCACACCATTTATCCTTCTCCCTGTTTTACGGTAATCCACATTATTGGGGCACTTCTAGCAAGACAGCGTTGGAATCACCCGTGTTCCTAGTAACCACGATAGGGAGCATACCGCTTAAACACAAAGTTCAGCTATGTATTCCTCAAAGCTGAGTGTGGGTCTGTCCCGTCTGGCAAGGTGGAACAAAATCCCGATCTTATCAAAACGCAGGTTTTTGATCTCCGGCAGTGAGTTCTCCCAATCTTCCTCCCGCTCCCTGTAAATGTCCCGCACCGCCCTGTCAAAGTACGGAACCTCTTCTATTCCCGGTATTTCCGGATATTGCTGCCGGACATGGGCATCCAGGCGCTGCATATATTCTTTTTCAAACATTTTGTACATACAATTATTTAACACATTGTCAATCATAAAAACATCCATGGCAATCCCGAGCGTATCTTTCTCTTCCATCAGTTCTTCGGCTGACAACAGTTTTCTGTTTTTTGGTTCCAATGCAATCATACGGTAATCCTCCCTTTCAAATCATTATTTTACAAAAAATCTTTCCAATCACTGCCTGCCTCACTTTTCATCCTGAAAATAGGCACGGCTGCGAAACCTTCGCGGAAGGCATATACAGAGAATACCATATTTTTTCTAATCTTTCACCAATATTTTCCAAAAATTACCAATTTTCTTCCGATCCCTTTTGGCAAAACAAGACGGGATTTTTTCGTTTTTTGCATAATCCGACAAATTATGTTTTTTGTTATATTTTTATCTGTGCAGATTGCAGACTTGCTATACTGTATTAATGCAGAATTTGAAAGTGGGGTTCTATCAAATTTGAAAGTATTTCTCTGTTAAATTTTTAGCCTTTATAGAGTTCCTCATCCAATAGGATGGTGAATGGACCATCGTTTACCAGTGATACTTCCATTTCTGCCCCAAAACGCCCCGTTTCGACCTCCACTCCTCTTTCCCTGCATTTTTCGACAAAATAGTTATACAGCCGGCTGGCTTCCTCTGCTGCTTTTGCATTGGTGAAGCTTGGGCGGTTGCCGTGTGCGCAGTCCGCATAGAGTGTGAATTGTGATACGATGAGGAGTTTACCTCCTACATCGGTTAGCGAAAGGTTGGTTTTTCCATCCCCATCTTCAAAAATACGCAGCTTTAACAGTTTTGATGCATAAAAGTCCGCAGTTTGCTCCGTGTCCCCCCTGCCGATGCCAAGAAGAACCAGGTATCCTTTCCCGATTGCGCCAATTTCTTCTCCCCCGACTTTTACTGATGCCCCAGTCACACGTTGAATTACAAGTTTCATAATCTTTTCCTATTCCTAGTTCCGCATATCCCCTCCCCGTACCCCTCTTCTAGGAAGGGCTTTCCTCCGCCCTGCTCCGTAAATCCCTTCCGGGTACTGTCCGGGGATATGCTGTTTTAGTTTATTGTTCCTAGTTCCGCATATCCCCTCCCCGTACCCCTTCTCCGGGGAAGGGCTTTCCTCCGCCCTGCTCCGTAAATCCCTTCCGGGTACTGTCCGGGGA
>CAMWUU010000109.1 GCA_947177515.1 uncultured Lachnospiraceae bacterium | reverse complement strand
ATATAAAAATCCAGAATATAAAAAATTTGAAAAAGCATCCGTTTGAATTTTACCAGAAACTTGGATACCGCATTGTTGGGGTGATTCCGGATGCTAATGGGAAGGGTAAGCCGGATATTTTTATGGCGAGGCGAATTCAAGCAGGGGAGTGATATGATTCCATTAATGAGATAAACAGGAATAATGATGAATTAATGTATTATTATTTGCGAGGAAATTAGTTTGGAAATTATGGATATTTTGCAGGTGGTTAGAGTGGTATAAGCGCAAAATTAGAATTGGAAAAAATGGTTGCATGAAAAAGTAGCAGGTATTGCAGGAAAGACGGAAAAAACAAACTACGGGGGAAAGGAAGGATAGGTATGGCAGAAAAGGATTACGAAATCGTTCCGCTGCCAAAGGAGCAGTGGCAGGGAACCAACATACCAATGCGGTATACGACAGAGGAATACTACGATGTAAAGATTGCGGAAGAATCTGACGGATATACCATCAAAATTCATAAAAGCCAGTTTGAAAGTCCGGTGACCCATTATCCTGAGGAATATGATTTTCCGGATAAGCTCTATCAGCCGCACTGGGAAAAGGCATATGCCTGGGGCGTTTTAAAAGACGGGGATGGGAAAAAAGAATTGTTGGCATGTATTGAAACCTGTCCGGAGGAGTGGAGCAACCGGCTGATGGTAACAGAACTGTGGGTGCATGAGAGTATAAGAAGGCAGGGAATCGCGCACCGGTTGATGGCGGTTGCAAAGGAACAGGCCTATCTGGAGCATCGAAGGGCTATTATTCTGGAAACGCAGTCCTGCAATGTTGGGGCAATCCGTTTTTATCAGAAGGAGGGATTTGAGCTGATCGGCATGGATAGCTGTTGTTATAGGAACAATGACCTAGAGCGCAGGGAAGTCCGCATCAATATGGGATATTTCCCTAGAAGAAAGCAGAAGGTAACAAAGGAAACCATTGCTATCCGAAAGGAGAAGGAAACGGAGTACCATCGGACGGAGGAAGCGGTATTGGGTGCATTCTGGAATAAACACCATTTAGGATGCAATGAGCATCTTTTAGTGCATAAATTAAGACAGAACAGTGCATATCTGCCGGAGCTGTCGCGCGTGGCTGTTGCAGGCGACCAGATTGTGGGGGTAATCTGCTTTGTAAGGGCGCTTTTAAAAAAGGGGGAGAAGACCAAGGAGATTTTGACTTTCGGGCCGCTTTGCGTTGTGCCAAAATGGCAGGGCTGCGGTGTAGGAGGTCTTTTGCTAAAAGAGGCGCTAACATCGGCAAAGGAGGCAGGATATGGGGGCGTTATTATCTTTGGGGAGCCTGATTATTATCCGCGGCATGGGTTTAAGACATGTGACCAGTTTGGTATCACAACGGAGGATGGGAAAAATTTTGATTCCTTTATGGGTATTGAACTGATTGAAGGTGCACTGTCCGGTTTTGGCGGGAAATTTATAGAACCGGAAGTGTTCCTGGATTTGCCAAAGGAAGAAAATGCGGCGTTTACAAAACAATTTCATGCTCCGGCAAAACAGAGATTCCCTGGCCAGTGGGATGAAATAGAGTGTTGAACGCCAAAAGTGTTGTAAGTTTCTGACCGGCAGAAGGAAGGGGATTTTTAGGAGCTGTATCAGGGATTTTAGGGAAATTAGGTGAACTTTTTGTTTTTACAGGATGCTGTGGGAGGATCAGGAAAATACCGGAAATAATTATAAGGAGGATTGGGAAGATGGTTCAGTATAGGGAGTTATATGAAAAGGAAATAGAAAGGGAATTATTCCGGGATTTTATACGGCATCAGAAGGTCACAAAATGTTTACGGAGGCAGGACGGCGGATGGGTGGTTAAGGACGCACCGTTTATTGATGACTGGTCTGAGGAAGATTACCGAACCTTGGTTGCCTGCCTAAAAAATACAGTATCCAAAGGCGGATTTGTTTACGGCGCGTTTTCTGATGGCAAACTAAAGGGTTTTACTTCCGTTGAGGCGGGATTATTTGGTGGTAAAAACCGGTATTTGGATCTGTCGTGCATCCATGTGTCGGAGGATTTGCGCGGGCATGGAATCGGGAGTATCTTATTTTGCGCGGCGAAGGAGTGGGCGCGGGATAAGGGTGCGGGCAAACTGTATATCTCCGCACATTCTGCGGTAGAAAGCCAGGCATTTTATAAAGCGATGGGATGTGTAGAAGCGCAGGAGTACAACCAAAAGCATGTACAGGCAGAACCATATGATTGTCAGTTGGAGTGTGACTTGGAAATAAATGGAAATTTTTCTGGAACATGTGAAGCGCAGGGGGAAAATGTCCCTGTCGTGCGGGAAGCCCGCCACGAAGAATTGCAGGAAATCCTTGCTTTATACCTGTTTTTGCATGAGAAGGAAATTCCAAAAGACAGCGACCGATTAAGGGTGACGTGGGAAAAGATTATGGAGGATGAGAATCATCATTTGATCGTCTGTGAAGTGGGTGGAAAGATTGTTTCCTCCTGTGTCTGTGTGATTATTCCGAACCTGACACGGAATCTCTGCCCATATGCTTTTGTGGAAAATGTGGTGACACACGGGGATTACCGTGGGAAGGGGTACGCCACGTTATGTCTGAACTATGCACGGGAACTTGCGAGGGCGGCGGATTGCTATAAATTAATGCTGCTGACCGGTTCAAAACAGGAGAGCACACTGGATTTTTACCGGAATGCGGGATACAATAGTGCGGATAAAACGGCCTTTATCCAGTGGCTAAAACGGTAAAAAACGTGGGTAATAAGAGCAATGAATAACTACTCTGCGCAGGGCAGGAACCGTTTGATGGATTGTCTGTGAGATGAGTACAGTGCCGTGTGCACATCGAAATGGGAGGAAGAATGAAAATTACTGCATTAGTGGAGAATCAGTCCAATTGCAATTTGAAGTCGATTCATGGGTTATCCCTGTATATTGAAACACAAAAACACAAGCTTTTGTTTGATTTAGGGCCTGATCAAACTTTATTTGAAAACGCCCGAAAAAAAGGAATCCATCTTAAGGAGATTGATACTGTGGTGATTTCGCACGGGCATATGGATCATGGCGGGGCACTGGGGCGCTTTTTGGAGATTAACCACAAAGCGAAGATCTATATGCAGCGCAAGGCATTGGAACCGCATTATGCTAAAGTTTTTTGTTTTCGCATTCCAGTCGGGCTTAATAGCAAATGGAAGGAGAGCGGGCAGCTTGTGTTGTTGGATGGGGATTATACAATAGACGAGGAGCTGCAACTGTTTGTTGTTCCGGAAACAAAAAAATTGTATTCGGCAGTGAACGATAAACTTTATACAAAGAATGGGCGCGACGATTTCCTGCACGAGCATAATCTGCTGATCCGTGAAAAGAAGAATGTGCTGATTATGGGCTGTGGCCATGCGGGGGTTGTCAATATACTGGAAAAAATCCGGGATGAAAAGCTGGAATATTGTATCGGCGGGTATCATATGACCAATCCCGCTACTCGGAAGATGGTTCCGGAATCGCTGCTTGATGGGATTGCCACAGAACTGAATAAATATACAGGAATGAATTTTTATACATGCCATTGTACGGGGAAGCGCGCATACGAATATTTGAAAAGCCGGGTGACAGATATGAATTATCTGGCGTGTGGGGATACGCTGACGATTGGGGAGTGTATTTGATTGGCTTAATTAAAATGGATTTATTTGAT
This sequence comes from uncultured Lachnospiraceae bacterium, assembly GCA_947177515.1. GTDB lineage: Bacteria > Bacillota > Clostridia > Lachnospirales > Lachnospiraceae > RGIG4057. The sequence goes on along the minus strand of CAMWUU010000109.1, from coordinate 6,235 downwards.
AATATTTATGGGGAAATCAAGAATGGTAAGAACCTGAAAGGGAATCTGTTAAAATTTTATCAAAAACTTGGCGGGCAGATTGTTGGCGGAATTCCAGGTGGGGAAGGAGAAACAGATATGAAAAATCGGACATGGGTTATGCCGACGCATATTGTTGCGGGGGCGGGGATTGTGACAAATGAAAACGATGAGGTGCTTCTTGTGAAAACTTACAATTCGGGATGGGCCTTTCCAGGCGGGCAGGTCGAGGAGGGTGAGAATGTGATTGAGGCCGTTAAACGGGAGATCATGGAGGAATCCGGGGTGGACGTAAAAGTTGGGGAATTATTCTGTATCGCCTCCAACACGAAAAAATATCCGGGGCAGGGCAGAGTGAAAGAAGTGCCAACAAAGGTAATGCTGGACTTTATCTGCCAGGCTGTGGGAGGAACGCCAAGACCATCTGATGAAAATTCTGAATCGAGGTTTGTGCCAAAGGCAGAAGTGCTTTCTCTGATTCAAACTCCGGCGATTATTGAGCGGTATAAGGCGTATCAGGAGTATATGGGAAGACCGATCTATATGGAATATGTGACGAAACCGGTGTTTGAGATAAAGTTAAAAAGGTTGATTTGATCGATTATTGGAAATAATGGAGGGATGCGGTTGGTTGTACTTGGCAAAAGGTATCTGGGTGGTGCAGTAAGGTTTTGGTTAAAAAAGATCTGATAAATGTTAAAAGGGAGGGAAGAATTATTACTATGATAAGGAGTGATATATTTATTGTAAGGACAGAATGGATATTGGGGAAAATTATTAGTGGAAAATAACGGATAAGTTGTGTCCTCATTCTGGCGGGAACCGATTATAAGAAACTAGAAGTGAATTTTTTGCTTTTCAGATTGCTGTTCGACAGGGAGGAGATATGGGAATTTCTAAAAAAGGAAAAAGAACAATTATTTATAAGGAAAAGGAATATGTCTGGTGGGTGAGGGAGGAGGAAGAATATTGCGCGGCTCCTTGGCTTACCATAGCTTCACCGGATAAGAGCCTTATATTATCCTATCGGATAGAGGGAGGCGATTTTTTTGTTATCAGCAAGGGAAGGATGTTTCAGGGCAGGGAAACAACAGGGAAATGGGAGTATTACTGGTATCCATTTGAAAAGCGGACTCCACCGCTTGTGATTACGCCTGGATTTGTGCGGGAACTGATTGCATGGGCGGTAGACGGGAGAGGGGCGGTGATGATTTCTGGCAAAAAGCTGGTGACAGGATCGTTGTATCGTTTGGTTTTATGCGATGAGGAGTTATCTTATGATAACTTTAAAGAAGAGTTTTGTATTGGGATTTTTTCTTCGCAAGAGAAGGCGGAAGCAGTCGCGAAACATTATTTAAGGAATGTAGAGGGATTCAAGGATTACCACTGTAGTTACCGGATTGTAAAGAAGAAAGTATTTGGCGGGGGAACTTGCGGTGAAGAGAATGATAAGAAAAATCGTGGTAAGGTGGAGTGTGGAACTGGGAGTGATGTGGGGATAAGAGAAAGCGCCTGCACAGATTCGGATGATGTTTATATGGTTTATGGCTGGGACGAGAATAGTGAGGGCGATGAGGTAAATATTGTGGAAAGTGATTGTTTTATGGAAGAACTAGCAGCGAAGAAGGAAATGGTTATGATGAAACAAACATATGTTCGATCCGAATGGGGTATCAGCAAGTTCCGCGTAAATGAGTGGCATTGGAAGGAAGGGTTTGTGCGGGTGTAGTTTTTGTGTCGTCGGGAGAAATTATGCTGGTTGGCAGGGGGAAGGTTGAAAAATGTGATATAAATGGCTTGCAGGGGGCTTGATAAAATGGATGATATAAAAAATGTAGTGAGGCGACTTATCTATCAGGGTGTCGATTTTCAGAGGAAAGGACAAAACTGCTCCTCTACATTCTGTTAGGGAATTTGGCAATAGTTGTGTATTGTTATCGCTGGATAAAGTATTAGAATATAGTGATGTATTAAATATTATGCAGGCTGATGAAACAAACCGGATTGTGGAAAGGAAGGAACATCCATTATTTGAGCAGAATGCATTTCGGGAGGCCATTGTGAATGCTTTTGTCCATAATTTCTGGATTGACGGAAATGCGCCGATGATAACGATATATTCTGATCGTATTGAGATACTATCGAGAGGTACACTTGCCCCTAATCAAACATTGGAAGGATTTTATTTGGGGGAATCTATTCCTGTAAATCGCTGTCTTTCTGATGTTTTTTTACAATTACATATTAGTGAGCGTTCTGGAAGAGGTGTGCCAGTCATTACGCAGGCATATGGAAAGGATGCATTTGAGTTTCGGGATAATGCAATTGTAGTAACCATTCATTTTGAAAAAAAACTTGGGAAAGTGGGGGATAAAGTGGGGGATAAAGCGGGGGATAAAGTGGGGGATAATTTCACGGATCGAAAAGTGAATTTGAATGCGACACAATGTTTGATTTTAAATGAAATGAAGAATAATCCCAATATAACCCAGGTGCAGCTTATGGATATTGTGGGGATAGGAAGGACTGCGATACAGCGCAATGTTTCCTATTTGCGGAAAAATGGATTTCTTGAGCGGGTGGGTTCCAATAAAAACGGTTACTGGAAGGTTTTATGAATAAAATTATGGAAATACAGTGAATACAGACTGTAGAAAGGAAGGTATCGCAATGAAAAAAACAGAGGTAAGGCTGCGTGAAAACGAAAGGGAGCTGTATGGGGTGCTGATGGAGCCAGAAGGGAAGAAAAAGTATCCGGCGGTTATTTTCAGCCATGGCTATAATGGTTCAGGGAAAGATTTTGAGCGGATGGGGGAATATTTGGCGCAGAATGGGGTGGCGGCCTTCTGTTACGATTTTTGCGGCGGTTCGGTAAATTCCCGGAGCAGCATGGCAACAACGGATATGACCATATTCACGGAGAAGGAGGATCTGCATGGTGCGATCCAGTATATGAAAAAAAGCGGTGCAGTGGATGCAGAAAATATCTTTTTGTTTGGAGGTAGCCAGGGCGGGCTGGTTTCCGCGCTTGTTGCGCAGGAAGCAAAGGAGGATATCCGGGGGCTGATCCTGCTATTCCCAGCTATGTGCATTGCGGATAACTGGAACGAAAGGTTTCCTAAGGAGGAGGATATTCCGCAGGTACAGGAACTTTGGGGGATGAACCTTGGAAAAAACTTTTTTATGACTCTGCGGGGCTTTGATGTTTATCAGCATATTGGCGGGTATGGGCGCAGCGTGCAGGTGATTTATGGCGAGAATGACCCAATTGTTTCCTTGGATTATATGGAAAAACTGAAAACGGTTTATACGGATATGAAGTTGGATATTTTCAAAGGTGAAGGGCATGGGTTTTCCGAGGAAGGAAACCAGAGAGTGGTGGAGATGACACTTGAGTTTGTACGGCAAAAATGTAAGAACTGAACAGTTTGAGAATTTTACATTTGTTTGAATAGCGAAGTCTGCTTTGCGCCTGGATGCGAAAGGAATCCCGATGGGGGATTCCCACATTTGCAGGCAGGATACAGCAACACTATATTGTATTTGGGGGAGAGTGTTTGGAAGGGAGGGATAGCATGGGGGAGATTATCACAGTATTTGTCCAGGTAGGGCAGGCGTTTACTGTTAAGGGGAGGGCTGGCAGCGCAACAATGCTTCTTTTTTCCGGTTATGCGGAAGGTGAATATTTTAGGGGAAGGATTTTACCGGGTGCGGTGGATTGTCAGAAGGCAGATGAGGATGGGTTTATGTTGTCAGCCCGATATATATTGGATGGAGAAGATAAAAATGGGAATAATTGTAAAATCTTTATTGAAAATAATGGTGTGGCGGACAAAAACGGGGAGATCCATACTAAACCGCTGATCTATACGGATAGTGACTGTCTGAAATGGTTGGAAACCACACCGCTTGAGGGATATATTTCAGAGGAAAAGGGGATATTGGTGATACATATATGCGCAAAAGAGAATGTTTAGTATTTTTCTGTTTGATCCATGCAAATAAGCGGTTGGTTGGCCGATTAATACAAAATTGGTTGTAGGAAGGGATGAAATCCATTTATGATAACGCGATTTATTTGAGTGGATTATTAATAGGGGGTAAAATAGATGAAACTCTGTATTGCAGTGGCTTCATGCAAGGAATGAAGGATTGCATAGAGCGCGATGACGGGCTTTGCGCTTGTGATCTGGGTATATCAGGGAAGCGGCTCTGCGCTGGCAGCGGGAATCGTGGGTATAACAGTTTGCCTGATCTTGCCCCGCTCAATTTCTTTTGGAGGTAGCGATATGGCACAGGAAAAGGACGAAAAGCAGCTTCTTGTGGAGAAATATCATTTGAAACATGAAAACAATGCATGGTATTGCGAGAGGGAAAATTCCCATAAGCATCTGATTTTTAAAGATGCCTTCTTTGAGCGCGCCGATATGATTGGGCTTTTATTCCGCATCAATAAACTGTGTATGGCAAAGGTGAAATATTTTCGTGGGAATATTGAAAAATATGAGCCTCTAAAATATGATTATAAGAAAGGTTTTTTTGTGGTACCCTTGTGGGATGCGGAATTCCTAAGACATCGTGGCTCCGGATGGATTCTTGATTTTCGTTATTTGCAAACAATTACGGTTTATGATGATTTTGTTAGTTTGTGCAGGGAACTGGAAGCATTTGAGCCGGAAGAAAAACAGGATTTTTGAGCATATAGGAAGTTTCAATTATCTTGGGTGCAACAGGATTGAAAAAACAAATTGTAATGGGAGAAAGGGGAAATAGGTGGATATGGCTGAAAATTTTACAGTTCGGCGGCTGACCATCCCGGAACTGCCGGTTTTAACAGAGTTATTTAATTACAGGGATGTTCGGCGTATGCTGCGGGAAACGGCAGCATATATGGAACGGGGGATGCTTGATACTTTTGTGCTGTACCGGGAAAAGGAATTACTTGGCGAGGTACATGTCCATTATTGCAGTATGGATGAAAGGGAGGCTGTGCGCGGGCAAAGGGCATATCTGTGTGCGTACAGAATAAGAAAAGGATATCATAACAAAGGGCTTGGCACTTATCTGCTTCGCTGTGTCCTTTCTGAACTGGAGGGACAGGGCTACACAGAATTTACTATTGGCGTGGAGGATGATAATCAAAACGCAAAGCATATTTATGAAAAGCTTGGATTTAGGGAGGTGATCGCACGTATGGAGGGGCGCGATGATGAGGAGAGCGACCCATATGAATACAACTTGCTTTTGCGGAAAAAACCGTCCTGCCGCGATTTTATTTTTCTGACCGGGGCAAGTGGTGTCGGGAAGTCCACGCTCTGCAAAAATTTGTACGGGCATTACAGGACAGCTTATATGGAGCAGAGCCAGGCACCAGAATTCGAAACGTTCTGCGGGGAGGAAAATGTTACCGGGATCACGGAAGAGGAAACCTGCTGGCGGTGGTTTGTCGCATCGCTGAAATGCTATTATGGCATGGGATATCGCAATATTATCGGCAGTGATCTGGATGATTTGAGGACGCGGGATATCCCGGAGGTCTTTAATGGCTATGATTATATTATCCTTAGGCTTGTCTGTAGCGACTATGAGCAAAATTATGAGCAGATGAAAAACAGGGGGGAGGGGCTGGTTGATTTCGAATTACTGAAAAAAATGTCGGAGAAGCTGAATAAACGCCCTAGAATGGTAAATGAATATGTGATCGATGTAGCGGGGAAAACACCAGAGCAGGTGTTTGCCGAGGCGGTTTCCCTGATTGATGGTGCAAAGACGGTTCGCAACTACGAGTATGAAAAGCAGTCGCGGGAAATGTTTTATTCATGGATATTTGCGAATGATTTACGCTAAAGTTTAAAAAGTGCAAGGAATGTGGGGACAGTCGGTAACAGGAATCGTGATCCGGCGGGGCAAGGTTTTGCTGGCGGGTTCAGGGTGGAACCGAAATCGAGGGGATCAATCCAGAAAAAAATACAGGGGAGGGGAAAAGGCAAGACGATGGTCAATAAATTTGACGTGTCCGGGAAGGAAAGGAAACGGATACCAGGTCGGATGGGGGAATCGCGCATAGATTATTTGGAAGTTTTTGGGATAAAGACGGGAAGAAAGAAAAGGGAGCGGTATGTAAAACATAAACAGCATCTGAAACATTTGTGTAAAGCACGCATAAAGATTTTCCCATCCGTCATTTATTATGATCATTATTGGCACAATGGTGAAT
>CAMWUU010000108.1 GCA_947177515.1 uncultured Lachnospiraceae bacterium | reverse complement strand
CAACAACCCTTTACCCCTTTTTTACCGATGCAAAAGAAGTAAAAGGCACCATACTCGTCCTCCACGGCATGGCAGAACACCATAACCGCTACCGCGAATTTACTGTTTTCCTGAACGAAAACGGTTTTGATGTATATCTGTATGACCACCGTGGACACGGGACGGACAAAAAGCTAGAGGAACTCGGTTATATCTCGGATACACGCGGCTGGGAAAAACTGATCTTAGATGCAGTGGATGTGCTAAGCTACCTTTCTGAGCAAAAACGTGGGGAATGCCTGATTCTGTTTGGACACAGCATGGGTTCACTTGTGGCGCGCGGCGCAACCGAGTACAGCGACTTGGTTGATGCTGCCATCTTTTGCGGCTCCACCGCGCCATCTAGGACGGATTCCATCGCCGGGCTTTTTGCCACATCACTTATCTGCCTGTTTAAAGGAAAGCGTCATCCCTCCCCCTGGCTTAACCAGGCACTGTTTGGGCGCAAGCGTTATACTGCACTTTCTGAGCGGACTGCGAATGACTGGCTCACACGCAGCCAATCGGCGGTTGGGCTATATATGAATGATCCCTACTGCGGCTTTATCTGCACCGCTGGTTTTTACCGTGACCTTGTAAAACTTGGTACCTATGTCACAAAACCTGCCAATATCCGCGATACGCCAAAAGATCTTCCAATCCTTTTACTCTCCGGCGACAAAGACCCTGTCAGCAAATATGGGGACGAGATTATTTATCTGCTCGATACCTACAAAAAACTCGGGTATAACAATACGGACTGCATCCTCTATGAAAACTGCCGCCATGAACTTTTAAATGAATTAAACAAAAAAGAAATCATGGAGGATATTTTGCAGTTCCTCCTCAAAATACGAAATGCAAAAAAATAAATATGAACCACAAAAACGGCTGCAAAACGATCCGTTTTGCAGCCACCCTGTAATTTTTCCTGTTATTTATTTTCCAGACCTTTTCCCTCCCCGGTTCCCATCCCTTTTTTTGGTGGCTTTGGTCCCTGGTACTGATAAAAATATGTTTTCATCATCCCGTTGTATATCTTTCTGTTCTTATCCGCCTTTCTCCCAATGTATTTCTGCGCCTCCTCAAAACCTGTAATAATATAATATGACCAGGTATCAAGTTTCGCAAACACCTCCCCAATCTCCCGGTACAGCCCCGGCATGGCCGACTTTTCTTCCATACGTTCCCCATAAGGAGGATTGGTAAGAATAAACCCGTATTTTTACGGGCTGGAAAGCTCCTTAACCGGCTTTGCCTGGAAATGGATCTGCCCGTCAACCCCCGCTAGGATTGCATTCTGCCTTGCCGCATCCACAATATCCCGGTCGATATCATATCCCTGTATGGTAAGCGTCCGATCGCGTGCCACCAGGTCATCCGCCTCCTCGCGCGCCGCCGCAAAATGCTTTGCTAAGGAAAGATTCCCCCACTGTTCCGCTAGAAATGACCGCTTTCTTCCCGGTGCCATATTAAGACCAAGCATCGCCGCCTCAATCGGTATTGTACCACTGCCGCAAAACGGGTCAACCAGAACCCTGTCCCATTTCCACGGGGTAAGCATAAGGAGTGCCGCCGCCAGTGTTTCCGTAAGCGGTGCCTTACTCGAAAGCCTGCGGTACCCGCGCCGATGCAGGGATTCCCCAGAAGTATCAATCCCGACCGTGACCTCATCCTTCATAATTGTAACGCGGATTGGATAATCCGACCCGTTTTCTGCAAACCAATCCATATGGTACTTTTGTTTGAGCCGCTCCACCATCGCTTTCTTCATAATCGACTGGATATCCGAGGGACTAAAGAGTTTGCTCTTGATGGAAGTCGCCTTTGTTACCCAGAATTTTCCATCCCTTGGTATAAAATCCTCCCACGGCAGCGCCTTTGTCTTCTCAAAAAGTTCATCAAATGTTTCCGCCTTAAACTTTGCCACAAGCAAAAGCACCCGCTCCGTAGTGCGCAAAAAGAGGTTGGCGCGGGCTACCGCCCCCTCGTTGGCGCGGTAGGTCACCCGCCCGTCCTCCACCGAAACAATCTCATAGCCAAGATCCGTAATTTCCCTTTTTAACACCGCCTCCAGACCAAAATGGCACGGCGATACATACTCGTATACTGCCACAATTCCTCCGTTCCGTCAAACATGACCCGTTTTCTGCTATTCTAATTCTTTTTCCAGACCATGTCAACGAATTTTTGATCCATGCGGCCAAAGGCTTTTTGCAGGGCATAGACCCCGCCCCATAGGTTTGTAACCTTATAACCCGCGCGTTTTAAATCCCGGCATGCCATCAGACTGACATTCCCACGGTCACAATAGAGAAAGAACTGGCTCCTTATATCAAGCCGCCCCATTGTCCCTTCTAAGTCATCATAGGGGATGTTGACCGCCCCCGCAAGATGCCCTTCCTGATATTCCTCCGGCGTTCGCAGGTCTATAAAAACACAGCCGGGTTTTCCCAGCCGCTCCAAGAACTCATACAACTGTGTATTTTGTTCCTCCACAATCTTCCCACCTCCCGCTTTTTTCTTATCGGCTGTCCGCCTGCTATAGTTTATGCGGGGACAGGGGAATCGTTACTGCTTTGCCCTGGCCGGATTTTTAAGGAAACAATTAAAAAAACAACCCCAGCTTTTGCTGGGGCTGTTTTTTTTTAATACCAGGCGATTACTCGTTCTCGTAGCTGTTCGAGGTTTTATTCGAAGTCTTGTTGCTGGTCTTATTCGAGGTCTTGTTCTGGGACTCAGAATTCCTCGTGGAGTTGCTGCAGTTCGTGCTCTTGTTCTGGGAGCTGTTCTGGGAACTGTTCTGGGTTGTGTTCTTGCTGTTATTCTCTGTACTCATAATGTCCTCCATTCTGCGCTCTATAGCGCCCTGCGATATTTGGTACATCGCTTATTATGGCTGTTCTTTTAAAAACTATACGGGCTTTGCAAATTTTATTGTGATTTTTTTTAACATCTGTTAAAATGGGATACGGTTCCTTTACGGAACCAGGAAAGGAATCAATAAAATGAGTATATTGAATGTAGAACATTTAAGCCACGGCTTTGGCGACCGCACGGTTTTTTCCGATGTTTCCTTCCGCCTCCTAAAAGGCGAACATATCGGTCTAGTCGGCGCAAACGGGGAAGGTAAGTCCACTTTTATGAATATTGTAACCGGGAAGCTGGTACCGGATGAAGGCACGGTGGAATGGGCAAAAAATGTGCGTGCTGGCTACCTTGACCAGCACGCCGTCCTAGAAAAAGGCATGACCATCCGGGATGTCCTCTCCTTAGCCTTCGCCGATTTGTATGGTTTAGAGGGGCGCATGAATGAACTTTGCGAAAAAATGGGCGAAGCAGACGAAGACCTTCTTGCCCGGATGATGGAAGAATTTTCTGAAATCCAGGAACGCCTTGAAACACATGATTTTTACAATATTGACAGCAAGGTGGATGAAGTTGCTAGAGCGCTTGGCTTAACTGACCTCGGTCTTAACCGCGATGTTACGGAACTTTCGGGCGGTCAGCGCACCAAGGTACTACTTGCAAAACTTTTGTTGGAAAAGCCTGACATCCTGCTGCTCGACGAGCCAACCAATTACCTTGATGTGGAGCATATCGAATGGCTGAAACGCTACTTAAACGATTACGGGAACGCATTTATTGTAATCTCACACGATGTCCCATTCCTTAACAGCGTTGTGAACCTGATCTACCATATGGAAAACGGGGAATTAAACCGCTATGTCGGCGACTACGATAAATTCCTTGAACTTCACGAAATCAAAAAGAACCAGCTTGAGGCCGCCTACAAGCGCCAGCAGCAGGAAATCAGTGAATTGCAGGATTTTGTAGCGCGCAATAAGGCGCGTGTGGCAACCAGGAACATGGCAATGTCACGTCAGAAAAAACTTGACAAAATGGAGGTTATTGAACTGGCAAAAGAAAAACCGAAGCCGGAATTTCGTTTTAAGGAAGCGCGCGCCGCGGGACGCTATCTGTTTACGGCAGAGCATCTTGTAGTTGGATATAATGAACCGCTGTCAAAACCTCTGACTTTCTTTATGGAACGTGGGGAAAAGCTTGTGTTAACCGGGGCAAACGGCATTGGTAAAACCACCCTGCTAAAGACCATTCTCGGGCTGATTCCCCCGTTTTCCGGGCGTGTCCTCCCCGGGGACTACCTTTTTTTAGGATATTTTGAGCAAGAAATGACAGGGGCAAAAAACAATACCTGCATCGAGGAACTCTGGCGCGAATTCCCTTCCTTAACACAGTATGAAGTGCGTTCCGCCCTCGCAAAATGCGGTCTGACCACAAAACATATTGAGAGCCAGGTACGCGTCCTTTCCGGCGGCGAGCAAGCCAAAGTACGGCTGTGCAAACTAATCAACTGCGAAACGAATTTTCTTTTGCTTGACGAGCCGACCAACCATCTGGACGTGGAGGCGAAGGACGAACTAAAACGTGCACTCACCGCGTATGGCGGCAGTATCCTCTTAATCTGCCACGAACCGGATTTCTATGAGGGGTTCGCGACACGCGTAATGGACGGAAGCGACTGGGCATTAAGACTGTCATAGCCCCCGCCGTATCTGGCTGGGGCAGGGAAACCATTCCCTGCCCCAGCTCCTTAATATCTTTTTACCCAAACCACCTAATTGTCCGAAATATATTTGTACGTTCCTCTACTATAACTGTAATCGAGTAGGGAAGGCGCTTTCCCCTACTTGCCGTGCCGGGGAAAAGCCGCTTTAGCGGCCATATTCCTCATCGCCCCGTGCACAAAAAAAGACCAGTCCTGCGACTGGTCTTTCCTTAACGTGTGCTAGAAGATTCGAACTCCCGGCCTTCTGATCCGTAGTCAGACGCTCTATCCAGCTGAGCTAAGCACACATGTCCTGTTCGTAATTCCCTTACCGAACGATTTATATCATATCACATTCCCATCCGGTTGTCAACTATTTTTTTCTATTTTTTTTAACCCCTTGAAAGCCCTATATAATTCCCATTTATTTCCTTTAATTCACAATATTTTCCTTTTCTTCCATCCCCAGACCAAAGCTTATACAGCAGGGATGTTATCCGGTCATCGCCTTAATTCCCGGACAACCTCCCTGTAAATGGTACAATCCTTTTCTTTTTGCCTATTTCAGGTTCGCAACCGCTGCATGTTCAATCGCAAGACCAGCCGCATAACGCTTTATAAATTCATCAAATCCTGCAACATCCTCCGCCTTTGGCGCTACGCATGTCCCGGTGTTGCCGCCAAATACATGTTCATTCAGGTAAGCGTCGAGCGTTTCGCCATCCTTCCTATTCAACATATAAGCCGCAAGAAGTGCAATTCCCCACGCACCGCCCTCTCCTGCTGTTTCCATTACGGATACCGGCGTGTTCATCGCTGCCGCAAGGATGCCCTGGCCAACACCCTTTGTCTTAAAGAGTCCACCATGCCCGGTAACCCGGTCAGCCTGTACTCCCTCCTCCTTAAAGAGAATATCAAGTCCCGTTTTTAACGCGCCAAGCGAAGTAAATAAATGCACCCTCATAAAGTTTGCAAGATTAAATTTGCTCTCCGGAGTCCGCACAAACATCGGCCTGCCCTCCGTAAACCCTGTGATATGCTCACCGGAGAAATAATTGTAAGCGAGAAGCCCGCCACAGTCCGCGTCACCCTCGAGTGCCTTGTTATAAAGTGTACCAAACAGTTCATCCATGTCCACTTTCATACCAAAACTTTCCGCAAATTCACGGAACAAGCCCACCCATGCATTTAAGTCAGAAGTACAGTTGTTACAGTGAACCATCGCCACAAGACTTCCTGTCGGAGTGGTTACAAGGTCAATCGCATCATAAACCTTCTGCAATTCCTTCTCCATCACAATCATTGCAAATACGGAGGTACCTGCAGAAACATTACCCGTGCGCTCCGCCACACTGTTGGTTGCTACCATACCGGTGCCTGCATCACCCTCCGGCGGACAAAGTGGGATGCCTGCTTCCAGATTGCCCGATACATCAAGCAGTTTTGCGCCTTTTGCTGTCAGCGTTCCCGCCTCTTCTCCAGCCACCAGTACCTGCGGCAGGATATCGCGAAGTTTCCATCCATAATTTTTCTCTGCAACCAACTCATCAAACTGCGCAACCATCCGCGCATTAAAGTCCTTTGTTGCAATATCAATCGGGAACATCCCGGATGCCTCGCCAACGCCCAATACCTTGCGCCCTGTCAGCTCCCAGTGGATATAGCCTGCAAGTGTAAGCAGTGTATGTATTTTCCCGACATGTTCCTCCCCATTTAAGATGGACTGATACAGATGGGCAATGCTCCAGCGCTGCGGAATATGGTACCCGAAAAGTTCTGTTAGCTTTTCGGATGCTGGTCCCGTAATATTATTGCGCCAGGTGCGGAACGGTACCAATAATTCATCCTTCTCATCAAAAACCATATAGCCATGCATCATCGCAGAAAAACCGATCGCACCAATTTTCTTTAACACAACCCCATACTGCGTTTTAACATCTTCCGCCAGGTTCTTGTAAGCATCCTGCAAACCAGTCCAGATATCATCAAGCGCGTACGTCCAGACACCATTTTCGTAGCGGTTTTCCCAATCGTGACTTCCCGATGCAATCGGATTATTGTCCCCATCAATCAAAACCGCCTTGATTCTTGTGGAGCCGAACTCGATACCGAGTGCTGTTTTTCCTGTTTCCAGTGCATTTTTTACATCATATCCCATAAGTTTACCTCCAGTTCTGCCGCACCCCGTTGGCGGCATAAATTGTTCTATGTTTTAGTATACACTAAAATAGTTTAGATTTCAAGTGGATAGTGGAATTTTCCCCTGTTTCAAGGACTTCTTTCTGCCTGCCGTTTTCTATTCCACCAGCCTTAGACTATTTCAAAATCTCTTACCATCCGCAAAAAAGAAAAAGGGGCAGCAAAAGCCACCCCTCCCCTTCTTAATATGTCCTTACTCCTTTGTGCCATTCTCCATCGCCTCTTTTTTAAGGCTAAACGCAGACTATATGCTACATAAAATTCTTTACAAACTGCCCCATAAATTCAAATAAGACATCTTCGTCATTTTCATATTATCACTCAAGCAATCAAGCAAAAACCTATGAAGAATCATCTAAGTTCTTCACAGGTTTTTTCTTTCCATCCCAACTTTCTCCCGCTCCATGTCTTTTTGGAGTTTTCGCTGTTATAGAATAAACATTCGCATCCGTAACTTTAAAATAACTCAGTAATAAATGCGCCAAATAAATAAAAATTCCTGGTATGATGTTCCTGCTTGACTAAGCCCCAAGCAAAATCAGCCATCTATTGTGCCGGTGCTCCTCCCAAATATTGTATATGGATCTATTTGAAATCCCTATACTGGCTCCCCCGTATGATAGGAACGGCTTCCTAGTACCTGCACAAATTCCTTCAGCGCCATTCCATATGCCATCTGCGACCCTTCAAGACCGAGTGCCGCCTCGACCACTTTTGCAAGTGCATCTAGCATCTCCCCATATTCTTTCCTCCCCTCAAGGAAGAGCAGATTCATTTTTGCCCATTCATCCCACCCGATCCCATAACAATTATCATTCACAAAAAGCCCTGCAAAGAATGGATGATGATATACAAATTTCTCAATTGGTGAAAATACCCTCTCCTTACGCCCGTAAGGGTCACGGATAAGGTGCTGTACCATGCGCACACTAAACAGTACTGCACGCACGGAAGCCTCACTCATATTCGGGCGGTCATAGGTTTTGTTGTAAGCACTGGCAACCATTCGGGCAATAATGCGCCTTTCCTGCGGCAGCAGGTAAACCATCTTCCCCTGCTTAAGCTGCCCCGTGTTTTTTGAAATATAATGCTCCAGAAAATAGTGATCCATCGCACACTCATAGCGGAAATGGATCCCTGTCTTCTCGTGTGCAGAAACCCGGTGCGCCCTTGGCTTCCTGGATATCCTCACCCGAAGACGCTTCCTTGCCGTTCCTGGGGTTCCTGCTGCCTCTTTCCCCTCCGGCAGTCCCTGCCCATTCTGGATTTTTTTTCCAGATTCATTTCCATTCTCCCCACAAAAAAACCTCCGGTCTTCCTTATGGAGCTTTTTATGCAAAGGGTAGTCACATGCTTCCCCAACCCGTCTGGCTTCCCCGCGCGAAATCCGTGCGGCCTCCTCCTCAATATAGGCATAGACATGGGGATGGCAGCTTACATCCAGGGCATAATGCCCGATAAAGCCTGCCAGGTAGGCAAGGCCAATCTCCCTTTCCTTTGCTGATAATGCAAGTGCTTCGTTCAGCATCCGGCGCAGGAAAATGCCGCATTTTTCCTCGTGCATCCGCGAACCAGGTGTCCTTTTCAACAAGAGCTGATCTATAGCAAAATAAAAAAAGATATCAGGACCGGACAGACCAAAAGCATAGACCTTCTTATGCTTTCGGATCATTTCCTTTAACATGCTTTCCTCCAAATCCTGATATCCAAGTTTACCAAAAATATAATGCGTATAAAATGCCGGCATTTAAAATACTCCTTTCAAATCCCTCTTTCCCCGTCTGGGAATCGGTAATATCCTTCTTAGGACTTATGTTCTTAAGGCTGCTACGTACTAGTTATAGCAAGGTCAAAGCTTGTGCCTACTACAAGGCTGCTAAGCGCCCGGTTCCCTGCCTTTTCACACATTATTCCCCGCTGGGCATACGAACCGTTCGCTGTGGAATTTTTCTTCGCACTTTTGTGCGGTTCCTCTGTCCGAAAGCGAATGGGCGCTGGTATAATGTCCCCGAACATGGTGCCTTTGGCATATAAATCGCTCCATAGGAGCGAACACGGTTCGCTATAGAAACTTTTCTTCGCACTTTTATGCGGTTCCTTTAGTCGAAAGCCAACCGGCGCTGGTATAATGTCTTCCGACATTATACCATGATATGCGGTATTATACCATACCCCTTCTAAAAAATAAATATTTTCTGTTCAGATTGCTTGATTTCACGGGCTTTCAGTGGTATTATTATTCTATTCGCATTTTTTGACTGTTTTTTACAGATAGAGGGAAGGTAGGGTATTAATATGACTAGGAATGAACAGGCGTTAACGCTTCACGAGGAATGGAACGGTAAACTGGAAACTACGGCAAAGTGTAAGGTGAAATCCCGCGAGGATCTTGCGCTTGCCTACACGCCAGGCGTTGCAGAACCGTGCAAGGTGATTGCGGCGGATCCGGATGCCGCATACCGATATACAATAAAGGCCAATACGGTTGCCGTTGTTTCGGACGGCTCCGCGGTGCTTGGGCTCGGCAATATCGGCGCAAAGGCCGCAATGCCGGTGATGGAGGGTAAATGTGTGCTTTTCAAGGAGTTCGGCGGGATCAATGCCTTCCCGATCTGCCTTGATACACAGGATACCGAGGAGATTATCAAGGCGGTAACTTATATTGCCCCTGCATTCGGGGGCATCAACCTAGAGGATATCTCTGCCCCACGCTGCTTTGAGATCGAAACACGATTAAAGGAAATCCTTGATATCCCTGTTTTCCACGATGACCAGCACGGCACGGCAATCGTGGTTCTTGCTGGTGTGATCAATGCCCTGAAGGTCACGGGAAAAAAGAAGGAAGAATGCAATGTTGTAATTAATGGTGCCGGCTCCGCAGGCATCGCAATTGCAAAGCTTCTGCTGGCTTACGGCTTTTTAAACCTGGTTCTGTGCGACCGTGATGGTATCCTTGCCAAAGATACCCTGGGACTAAACTGGATGCAGGCACAAATGATGGATACCACAAACCTAACAAACCTTCACGGTTCGCTTACTGATGCCCTGAAGGGCGCAGACATCTTTATCGGTGTATCCGCCCCTGACATTGTCACAAAAGAAATGGTCAGCTCCATGAATCGTGACGCAATCCTTTTTGCTATGGCAAACACCGTCCCGGAAATCATGACGGATCTCGCAAAAGCAGCCGGTGCCCGTGTGGTCGGCACTGG
>CAMWUU010000107.1 GCA_947177515.1 uncultured Lachnospiraceae bacterium | reverse complement strand
GCGCCATAGGGCAGGGCAATTTCTGTTGGGTCACGTTCCGTCAACTCTTCTGGTTTGATTACCCGTTTCCCTTTGTAAATATAGTAATTAAAAATATCCGCGAAAATGTTTACATCTTTTACATAGGCTTTTGTAATAGTATCTACTTTCAATGGTATCCCCTCTGTTTATAAAATTGTAAGCATTGGATTTTTCACTGCCTTCCTGCTGGTTCTATTATACGCAAGAAACTGGCTTTTTTCAAGTAAATTCGAAAGATTTGCCCTAAGAAAAGGCTGCTTCCTTCACTACTTTTTAACAGCCAAAACCACGGTTTAACAAAGGTACAGGTTTTGTCTGTACGGTGTTTTCTTGGTTTGTTTCACAAACCTATTCCTGCCTTGACCGGAAATTTGTGCATTCTTTCCCTTTTGTGACTCAGGTCAAGTCCTTGCTACAAGTGTGGCAAACATTTTGTTGAAAAAAGCGGGAACAAAACCATGATCGCAAACTTCTTAAAGCACTTGCTATTTTCGACAAAAAAATACATCTTCAAATATATATGTTCCGAAAACAATCACCATTCAGTCCATAACAGATCATTTGGGTCAAAATCATCTTCCCCGATGATCCTATGGTTGGAAAAAGTTAAGTTTAGATATTGTTTTTTTATTCCCGCAAACAAATAATGGGATAATCATTATTCACATGGTAATCCGACATCCCTTGGATAATATTATACAATTCAATTCCGCTTTGCTTTCATTACCACTACTTATCATCATGTGTCATAAACTTATTTAATACCCATCCATGAAGATATGACCATTCTCTGTACTTCACTCGTACCCTCATAAATCTCTGTTATCTTAGCATCACGCATTAAACGCTCAAACGGAAAATCTCTTGAATATCCATCATAGCCTGCAAGTTGAGCGCAACGGCGTGTCACATTTGTAGCGGCTTCTGCTGCGTATAATTTGCCCATAGCCGCAAGATGTGAAAATGGCTCGTGATCCTGTTTTGCTTGTGCGGCTCGATATACTAACAATCGTGCTGCATCAACCCTCGCCTGCATATCAGCAAGTTCAAACTGCGTAAACTGATATTGTGAAATTCTTTGTTCTCCCTGCATATGTTCTGTAACATATTTTTTGCAATGGTCAATCGCTCCCTGTGCTATCCCCAATGCCTGTGCTGCTACACCGATACGTCCACCATCCAAAGTTATAAGAGCCATTTTGAATCCTTTTCCCAATTCCCCTAATAAATTTTCTTTTGGAATTTTACAGTCCTGAAAAACCAATTCATATGTGGCAGAACCACGGATACCCATTTTCTTTTCCTTTGTTCCAAAAGTAAATCCGGGAGTACCTTTTTCTACGATAAAGCCAGAAATGCCTCTACTACGCTGGCTCTTATCTGTCATAGCCGTTACAAAATAAGTATCAGCATAAAAACCGTTTGTGATAAATATTTTTGAGCCATTCAATAACCAATAATCGCCCTTGTCAATTGCTGTTGTTTGTTGGTTACCCAAATCACTTCCTGCAGACGGTTCTGTTACTGCAAATGCGCCTAATTTTTCTCCCTTCAGAAGTGGTATAAGGTATCTTTTCTTTTGTTCTTCTGTACCAAACTCTGAAATCGGAAAAGAACCTAAAGAATGATGGTCAGACAACATAACAGATGTCGTGGAGCAGTGTTTTGCTAATTCCTCAATCACTGCAATATAAGCAACATAGGAATGTCCGCCGCCACCGTATTCTTTCGGATAGCAAATTCCCATCATACCTAATTCAGCTAACCGTTTTCTACTTTCTTCTGGAAACCGTTCCTGCTCATCAATCTCTGCCGCCAATGGCGCAACCTCATTTACACCAAATTCGTGAATAAGGTCTATAACTTTTTGCTCGTCCTCATTAAACTTGAAATTCATATATAACCTCCTTGAAAACTGATTGATATTTCCTGCCTGCTGTTTTATAATAACACAAGAAATAAGATTAAAAAATTTAATAATTTCGATTTCTTAATTCGATAAATTGAATGTATTAAGGAGTGATAAAAGGTGAATACAAAAAGTTTGGTTACATTCAAAACAATCCTTGAAGTGGGAAGTTTTCAAAAAGCGGCGGATAAATTAGGCTATACGCAGTCTACGGTCACATTCCAAATAAAACAACTTGAAGAAGAATTATCTTTGAAATTATTTGAGAAAATAGGCAGACGCATGGAACTTACACAAGCTGGAAAAGATATTATGCCTTATATTGATATGATTTTACAAGGTGCAGAGCAAATCGGCAATTACGGCAAAAGCCTGTCTGAAATATCCGGCTCATTAAAGTTGGCAATTCCAGATTCTATTTTGATATACAATATGCAGCCATTTATGCAGGCATTTACGCATGAAGCTCCCAACGTGCAGCTTGTAGTCAATTCCATACAATCAGGGGAAATCAATCCGTCTATTGCAGACGGTACTGCCGACATAGGCATAAATTGTGAAAAAGACAGTTATCCCGATAGCGTCATACATAAAAAACTTGGCAAATATAAGGCGGTTCTTGTTGCATCTCCTTTTGCCAATAGCAATCTGCTCGATTTTATCACACCACACCAGCGCAAACCGATCAGTCTAATCTGCAATGAGCCGGACGGCTATTATCAGTTAGACATGGATAAATACCTTTCCGAAAAGGATATTCTTCTTAATCCGCCCATGAAAGTGCAGAGTATAGAAGCTGTAAAAAGGTGTGTTATGAATAATTTAGGAATTGCAGTTGTTCCCACTTATTCTATTGGAGAAGAATTGAAAAATGGTTCTCTTATGCCAATTAGAACGGAACTTGATGAAAAAGAATATAACTCTTTTTATATTTATCACAAAAATAAATGGATAAGCCCACAAATGGAACTGGCACTGGATTTACTCAAAAAATATCTTGGAACGGACAATATATAAAAATCAATACATTCCTACTTGCTTCCGGTAATCAAACGGCGATGCCTTACTCGTTGTCACAATCCGGTGCTGCCCCAAAAAGTCAATCCCCGTCTGGCACATGATATGGAAAAAGTCGCCACCCACAGACAACGTTGCCGAAGTCAGTATATATGGTTTTTCCCTGTTCCATATATCCTCATAAAGCAGAAAGTCAAGCTGCTTTGGCAGGGAACAAACCTGGCAGCCCGCAGCACCCATATTTTCCAGCCAGTAAATCGACTGCTTCACGGGAAGCAGTGC
Source organism: uncultured Lachnospiraceae bacterium (assembly GCA_947177515.1). Classification (GTDB taxonomy): domain Bacteria; phylum Bacillota; class Clostridia; order Lachnospirales; family Lachnospiraceae; genus RGIG4057. The sequence goes on along the minus strand of CAMWUU010000107.1, from coordinate 6,801 downwards.
CATAAGCTTTTCCTGAATCTTATGGATTCTGCCAAAAAAGCGCTGGAACACTGTCCCCTGCGCCTTTTCTGTCCTGACGGAATATCAGTTCCTGCTGATCTGCGGCATAAAAAAACGCGGACAGTTCTCTTAAAATCTCTGTCAGCGTTTCCAATGCAAGAAAACATTTTCTTGAAAATAGAATCCCCCTGCATGAATGGTCGTACCCCCTCCTGGCAGCATCCTGTACGGTTTCAAAGAACAGCACGTTGAAACGCAGCATACCTTCGCATATCCAGAAAACCCTTTCCCGTTTCGGGTGCCTGCCCACCGCACGGCGGATGCCTGCCGCCAACCGTTCCAATTCCATGTTTCCAAACCCGACCCCATACATCTGGCGCGCGGCATCCAAAAGCTTATGCGCCTCATCAAATATCAGTACCCGGTGTTCCGGGAGCAGACGGTTTCGCCCACCTTTCTGGCTAAGGATATCCCCCAGTACCAGGTTATGGTTTGCAATCTGGAAATCAATCTTGTTTTGTCCTGCTTCTTTCAGGAAACTGCGGTAACGGCACACACTGGCAAGACCGCAGGTCGGCTGACACCGTTCCACCCGGATACAGCCCTTCACATAATCCGTCAGCGGAAGCCCGTCTAAGTCGATCGGACATCCCCCGGTAAATAGCATGGTAAGAATCTCAATCTCCATCAGTTCCTGCTCTTGTAGTCTGTCATTGTGCCGGAGGGATGCAAGGTAAGTCTTTACACGGCTGTCGCAGGCATAGTGGCTCTTACCTTTTCGAACCGCAAACGTAAACGGTGCGTCAATAATCCGGTGCTGCAACAGGATACTGGAAATCTGCGGTATGTACTCCTCCGTCAATGCTTTTTGCAGGGCAATCGTGGAAGTTGAGATTACAATAGGCTGTTTGTCCGCGTGAAAAAGACGGCAAATGACAGCCGCCAAAAGGTAAGCATGGGTTTTGCCCGTTCCAACCTCCGCCTCACACAATGCTACCTTTGTTTTTTCCATCGAGTCCAACATGGCAAGGGAGAGGGAAAGTTGATTCTCCCGCAACAGGAAACCGTGCAGTGGTAAAATATCATAGAAAATAGTGTAGTAAAAACCTTCTTCGCTGCACCTTTGTCAGCATTCCGCTATGTAAGAGCTTATGGACAGCCCGCAAAGCTTTTTCGCCTTCCTCCTGCTGCTCCATTTGTTCCACATCGAATTCTGACACCGAATCAATGCATATATTTTTCCTGCATGTCCGATGTTCCAAGACTACCTGTTCATGATATATTTCATCCGATGTATGCTATGAAACAGGTACTGTCCGCGTGCTGCTCAGATATTGGCGGCCTCTTGCCACCAAAAGTTAGTGCCGAACAGCCAAAGCTTGTTTGAATACTTTAAAATAGCGAATTGCGAGATATAAAGGCATAAAAATCTTATCTTTAAGGGGAGCGTCCTATTTATTAAAACTATCCCCTTAATTGTGTTGTTTCGCGAAAAACCTATTTATATTTACTGTAATCTGCATAATTTGTATTAATATAGGATACCCAATTATCAACCAATTCCGTATATAATGAATGTTCCACACCTTGCTCCGAAAAAATCATACCGATCACTTCCTCCTCCCCAAACTGCGATACCATGTAAGCAACAAACGAAGATCCCGCAGCATAACTACTATTCGGATCAGAATAGCCCCTGCTGTATACAATGATATCCTCTATCTCGGTAAAATCAACCTCTATCTCAATATCGCGTCCGATTTTTTCTTTAAATTCACGAATATACAAATTTTCCTCACTGCTTGCCGGCGCATTATAATCAGCATTAAGTATAGCAATTCCATAATCATCATATTTATATGAAAAATATCTTGTGGCTCCCTCAATGCTCCACATTGAATCAGAAGGGTTATGTTCAACCGTTATGGAATGAATATACTCATGCATGAGGGAATCCACATTCATCAAATATATGGAATGCGTCTCCGGTTTATAGTACGAAACCCGCGATAGTCTTTTATTATTCGAGAAATACACCTTCAAATCATTATTGTATGGTTCCAAACCAAAAAGAAACTGATATTTCCTCATCTGTTCGGAATTAACCTCAAAAAATTTTTTTACATCCACATAATTCTGATGTAAAAAATTCTCATATGTCAGGGGATTTTGCTCTGCATTCTCATCATACCAATCCTTTGTAATGAAAAAGGCAGCATATGGGCATCTTGCAATATAATCGTACGAACGCCCGCCGAACGCATATAAAACATTCGAAGGAATATAATCAATATGATTCGCCGAATAGAAATCCGACAATGCTTTTCCAAATAATTCTGCACCTTCTACGGTTCCGCTGTTTATCAACAACTCGTGAAATTTGCTAATCCCATGCACATTCATATAATCAGAAACAAAAGCGACCGATATGTTCCTTACATTCTCTACCTCTTTTGGCGAAACAAAGGTTTCATTAAAACACAGGAGATTCAAATCCAACGCGGAACAATTCGTTGCATTGTCCCAAACAAATTCATTTTTCCTTGCGGTTGCCCCGTTTAACTGTCCGTACAAGAAAGCGGCATATCCATATATTGCCCCATAATTACAGTATTCACCAAACAATCCCAATAATAAATACGATATATATTCCGGCGACTTCCATGACTGCACAAAAGTATATATTGCGCCATCACTTATATATGTGTCATTATATGTACTATCAGCGTAAACATAAATATGAATTTTATTTTTCGAACCTATTATGTCCAATATAGATTGCGTTTCCTTGATACAATCCATTCGCTCATCCGACGAAACTGCCCGCTCAAAAGCATAGGTTAGACCATCAACCGATGAAAGCTCCATATCTTTGCTGAGCGCAAATGTATTGTCCGGCTCACGTAATATTATCTTTTCTGTAATAAATACCAATTCCGGTGCAGAATCCGAAGCGCACGAAGAAAAGATCAGTATAATACATAACAGCATTGTTAACACTCTATTTTTCTTCATATATCAATTCTCCTTTTTCATTAATATAATTAGTTAAATAATAAAAATCTTCGTCCGAAAATTTTCGCTAGTTTAAACTGTTTAATAAAAACGATGTCCTGCGATCTTTATCTAAAATATCCTTTTTCTAATTCTTGATTTTACCTGCCAATACTTTCATCCGCATTGTATCTTTAAAAACACCGAATCATGCTTAACAAAAAAAATTTCTTCTGGGATAAATTTTGAATAATTCATCCCAATCAATTGAACTTCAATAGGAGCGTCACAATAAACACATTCTATTCTTTTATTTAGCGCGGCGTATATAGCACACTCTATATCATACTTGTTTTCGGTTAGTTGTTTTGTCTTCTCCCCCATTTGTTTAGTAGCCAAAAAGACTCCTTTATAGTTGTTCAATTCATTTTCAATTGTTTTATTCCACTAATATACAAGATAGGAATTCCTGGTTCCGTTGATTCAGCAGCATTTAAATGCGTTGACTGCGGAGCAACAGAAAGGCACATCGCAGCCGCTAATAAAACTGCAAGTCTTTTCTTCATAACTTTTTCCTCCTTTCTTCGAATTTTCAAGGTAATCACAGAATAAATTTGAACACCAAATGACTTAACTATTCACTAAGTAACTTCATTATAAACCTTTCAAAAAAATTTGCAATGGCCTGGCAGCAATCGGTTAGAGAATGGAAGAAAATGGTATTCATCTATAATTGATTTTACTTAGAGCCATCTAAATATCTATACTTAATATCTTTTTTGTGCCTTCAAACCCCAAAAGGAAATAACATCCAATTCCTGTAATACCTCCCATTAGTCCATAATTGTTAAACTCCTGTATACTCCATTTTATGCCATTCCTTTCTATAGCTTTTCTCATTTTTTCCAAAATTTTTTCTTTTACTTGAACCCCGTATTTTCCCATACAGTTCATGGAATATAATGCAATATTTCCACAGTTTCCATGACACAAGCAAAATTTTTCACTCTTATATGAGTATCCTTTTTCCATTTTGCTTTTTACAAAATTTCTGATTGATTCTTCGGCATCTTCCCCAATGCTGCATATATAATAACGGTATTCCTCTTCGGTTTCTTTCCCCTTTGCAAGCGTTTTATGTACCATCCCGAATGCCTTTAATTTCTTCCACTGTTTTCTGTCTGCATACCAGCCCACATCCTCTGTGATGTGTATTCCCTTTGGACAATTCCCCGTGTTCCTTTTCCACAGTCTTTTTATACCCATTCCCATTTTTTCGGCTCTCTTCCTTTTTTTCTTCATCAAAGAATCCCTGTACTTCTTCATAAAACAGCGCCTGGTTTCCCTTTAATGAAAGCACATAATCCCCTTTGCTTTCGACGATTGCTGATACGATGTCTTTCTGGCAGTTTAAGGCATCTGCCGTCACAATCGTTCCTTTCAGGTCCATTCGCTTTAACAGTTCCTGCGCTGCCGGTATTTCATTCGTCTTTTCCCCAATGAATCTCTGTGCCAGACAAATTCCATACGAAAGCGGTATTTTAGTATACATTGACAAATACAATGCGGATACGCTAAAATAGAGGGGAAGAATTGCGTATGCGGACTGTAAAAGGAGGACAGCCCCTTTATGGGCAGGTTGACGAAAGGAGTAATTTATGGGTAAAAAAATATTGATTGTGGACGATGATGCGATGAACCGCAAGCTTGCGGGAATGATGCTGAAAAAGGGGCAGCACGAGGTGGAGGTTGTGGAGAGCGGGGACGCAGGACTTGAAATGCTGCGTGGGAATATGTTTGACGTGCTGCTTTTGGATGTGGAGATGCCGGAAAAAAGCGGGATCGAAACACTTGGCCAGATCCGCAGTGAGGGGCTTGGGGAGGGCATGAAGGTGCTCTTTTTGACGGGGAATGAAGAGTCAGAGGTAAGCGATGCCATCCGAAAGTTAAGGGCGGATGGGTATATCAAAAAGCCATTTAAGCCGCAGGAGCTGCTTGCGGCGGTGGAGTAGGAAATAGTTTTTTAAAAATGAGCAAATATAATCTATTGCACCCGCTGCATGGAAGAAATGGCAGCGGGTGTGGTTTTGCAGGGAATAGAAAACGGGTTTGTGGGCGGGGGATCATATTCTATTCCACCTGTCGCATAAAATAAAAGGAATTCTTTTTGGATTATGCTCAAAAGGAGCACGGATCGGAGAGGGCATGGAGAGCGGCAAGGCGGATAATTCCCTAAATTTGGCAATTACCTTACCAGAAGCAGAAAGACAAAATTCTGTGGCATTAAGTACGGGATATGATGCGGAAACAAACCGTTGGGAACTGATTGTAAAATATAACGGGGATTTGGAAGGGTTGGCGGGGCGGCTTGGATTTGAGGCCATCCTGTTAATCAATTATTATGCGGTTATAACGATTGCACAGGATAAAATAGAGGAACTTCTTTTACAGCCGGAGATCGAGTTTGCAGAAAAACCGAACCGGCTGTTTTTTGAGTTGGAAGATGCGTCATCGGCATCCTGTCTGCCAGTTCGTATCGCTGGAAATCTGGGGGTGTCCACGCTTAACGGGAAGGGAATACTAGTGGGAATCGTGGATTCTGGCATTGATTATGCACACCCGGATTTTCGGAATGCGGACGGGACAACGCGGATTGAATTGTACTGGGATCAGACGGCGGGGCGGATTTATACAAGGGAGGAGATTGACCGGGCATTAAAGGCTAACAGTGTACCGGAGCGTTTGTCCATTGTGCCAGCGGCGGATATTTCCGGGCATGGGACTGCGGTGGCGGGAATTGCCGCAGGGAACGGCTCTGCATCGGGGGGGAGATACCGTGGTGTAGCGTATGAGAGTGATCTGATGGTTGTAAAGCTTGGGAATTCTGTTGGCAATTCCTTTCCGCGTACTACCAATTTGATGACCGCAATGGACTTTCTGGTGCGTGAGGCAGCAGCAAGGCGCATGCCGATTGCAATCAACTTAAGTTTTGGTAATAATTATGGGGCGCATGATGGAACCTCGCTCCTTGAGCAATATTTAAATGAAGTATCAAATTATGGGCGGAACTGCATTATTGCAGGTACGGGCAATGAGGGCGCAGCAAGGGGGCATGCGGCAGGAAATCTGCGCGGCGGGGCGCAGACGGAGGAATTTTCGGTAGATGCGGGGGAGCGTTCACTTACCTTGCAGCTATGGAAAAATTTTGCAGATGAATTCCTGATTGAGCTGATTGCACCCAATGGGGAAAAAGAGTCCATACGGGAAGGCAGCGGGAGTGTGCGGCCGGGGCAGGTGCGCCAGGCTCTGCTTGATGCAACACAGGTAGCAATTTATTATGGGGAGCCAAAGCCCTATTCCGTAAATCAGGAAATCTATTTTGCATTCCTTCCAACTGCGGGCACGATTGCAGGGGGAACCTGGCGGCTTGTATTAACCCCCATCCGGATCGTGTCGGGGGAATACCGTTTATGGCTTCCGGGAAGCGGTGCCCTAGCAAGGGAAACTGGTTTTCTGCGGGGTACGCCGGAAACAACACTTACGATCCCTTCCACGGCGGCGGGAGTGATTTCCGTGGGGGCATATGATTCTGGGACAGGAGGCTATGCTTATTTTTCCGGGCGCGGCTATGCGGTGGGGACAAAACAGGAAAAGCCAGATTTGGTGGCACCGGGAGTGGATATATTGACAGCCGCGCCGGGGGGAGGATATAGCTTAAAAACCGGAACTTCGATGGCGGCACCGTTTGTGACAGGGGCGGCGGCACTTTTGATGCAGTGGGGGATAGTGGAAGGGAATGATCCGTAT
>CAMWUU010000106.1 GCA_947177515.1 uncultured Lachnospiraceae bacterium | reverse complement strand
ATTAAACAAATTGTAATCTTCTTAATTAAGGAAGGGGAAAAGATTAATGGATAAAGTAGCAATCAAAAAAGCACGGTTAGATCAGACTGACGAAATTCATGAAATCGTAAGTAAAACGATAAAAGAAATATATTCAAAATATTATTCGAATGAAGTAGTGGATTTCTTTTTGGAATTACATAATCGCGATAATATCCATAATGATATTTCAAAAGATAATACCTATGTGATTGGTTATGGAGCTGCCATTCTTGGAACAGGAACAATTAATCAAAACACTATTTCAAGGGTATATATAACTCCGAATAATCAGAATGAAGGAATTGGAACCAAGCTTATGGATTATTTGGAAAAGGAAATAATAAAGAATTATTCGCATGTAAATGTAGATGTATCGTTGCCGGCTACTGAATTTTATCGCAAACGAGGATATGAACTTTTAGGACAAGTGGAGCATTCCGTTGCGAATGGTAAAATATTGTCGTATTCCATTATGCGAAAAAGAGAATTTGATATAGACCCAGCTTTATATAATGCCCCATCTGTTCTTGTTCGAAAAGAGATTGAATTGCAGGGGCTTGATTTTGATGAATATCAAACAAAGGTTCCAAATAGAGTTTATTTGTTGGCTGATAGTCTGTTTGATACGATGCTCGCAAAGAATGTTGGTACGCTTACCTTTGATGTCGGCGGAGGCATATATGTAATGAATCATAACAGCAATTTAGGTTTTGCAAAGGGTGAGATGTGTTCACCAGGGCTTGCAACTCAAGCAGAGGATTTATATGCAGCAGGAGTTAAGGAACTGATTCATGTAGGATTTGCCGGTGGGAATAAGATTGGAGATTATGTTCTTACCGATGGGGCTTATAACGATACCTCTATTACTAGATTATATGGATTTAAGGGTGAACTAATCGAATCAACAAAGGATTTGACAGATTCTTTTTGTATGGAGTTGGAGAAAAAGGGGATATCCTGTATTCGCGGTTATCATTGGACAACTGACGGTGGATATGTTCAGCCTGAATGGAGAGGACGATATTATTTAAACGATATGGGTGCTAAATGCGTTGAGATGGAAGGAGCAGGACTATTTACAATAGCAAATTTCCGTTCTCGTAAGGCGACAGCGATATATATTATATCTGACAGTGGATCAAATGATGAATGGAATCTTGGTTGGGGTGAAAGTACTCTTGAAGATAGTATTCTGAAATTGATTGATGCACTAGCGGGAAATTGATTTAGTTCCAGTTTATAGAGAAAGTATTATTTCATGGCAAAAGGCAGAGAATGGGTTCGCTCAGAATCAAAGCGTCTGGGGCGGCCATTTACGCTTGTTATAAGACATGCAGAAGATAAAAAATGTATTTATATGACATCATGAACATAAAAAAAGAAACGGGTACCCTACTAAAGCCATAAGATTGTAAGGTTAAAATCTCATTTCTTGAATAGAAAGGTAAAAAAGTTAAGAAAAATGTATAATGAAATTGATTTAGCTAAAATAGATATAAATGCAGAACCGCCTACAGAGGAACCAGTCAGGCAGTATTACTATATGGCTGTATGCCGGAAATGGGTTCGGGAATTTGAGCAGAAAAATGGCCGCCGTCCGACCGCGTTTACTCAAACATTCGGGTGCCAGATGAATGCCAAGGATTCCGAGAAACTTATGGGGATCCTTAAGAACATCGGCTATATGGAGGCGGATTCGGAAGAAGCGGATTTTGTGCTCTATAATACCTGTACCGTGCGCGAGAATGCCAATATGCGTGTCTACGGGCGTATCGGATATCTTGGCAGGATAAAACGCAAAGAAAACCCGGAAATGAAAATTGCGCTTTGCGGTTGTATGATGCAGGAAGAGCATGTGGTTGCCAAAATACGGCAGAGTTATCCCTTTGTGGATCTGATTTTTGGGACACATAATATTTACAAGCTTGCAGAACTTTTGTACAAGCAAATACAGACAAATACCATGGTGGTCGAGATTGAGCAGGAAAGTAAAAAAATTGTGGAGGAACTTCCGAGCGAGCGCAAATTTGATTTTAAAGCAGGAGTTAATATTATGTATGGCTGCAATAATTTTTGCAGCTATTGTATTGTGCCATATGTGCGCGGGCGCGAGCGCAGCCGAAAGCCGGATGATATTATCCGGGAAATAGAGGAACTTGCGGCAAATGGTGTGACGGAGGTTATGCTGCTTGGGCAGAATGTGAATTCCTACGGGAAGACTCTGGAAAATCCTGTAAGTTTTGCAGAACTTTTACAGAGGGCGGAACGGGTGGAGGGAATACAGCGCATCCGCTTTATGACACCACACCCATAAGATCTGTCCGAGGAACTGATCCGTGTGATGGCGGGGGCAAAAAAAGTCTGCCGCCATCTCCATCTTCCAGTGCAGTCCGGCAGCTCGCGCATCTTAAAGCTTATGAACAGGCATTATACAAAGGAGGATTATCTGGCGCTAGTTGCACGTATCCGCGCAGCTATTCCGGATGTGGCGCTTACCACAGATATTATCGTTGGCTTCCCGGGGGAAACCGAGGAAGATTTTATGGAAACAATGGATCTGGTGGCGCGCGTGCGCTATCATAGTGCCTACACTTTTCTTTACAGCCCGAGGGAAGGAACTCCGGCTGCTACGATGGAAGGACAGGTTAACGAAAAGGTGGCAAAAGAGCGCTATGACCGGCTAATCGGCAAAATACGGGATATATCGCAGCAGCTTGCTAAAGAAGATACCGGGAAAGTGGTAGAAGTGCTGGTCGAGGAAGTCAATATGCAGCGGGCGGATTTTGTAACGGGGCGGCTTGCGAATAACCTGCTCGTCCATTTCCCGGGGGAGAGGGGGCTGGTTGGGCGCTATGTAAAAGTAAAGCTCCTTGAGTGCATGGGGTTTTACTATATCGGTTCGCCGGTCATTTGATCCGCAAATGGGAAAAATTTACGACAATTTGACAAATTGCATTAATATTTCACGTTTCTATTGACATTCACGGGAAAATAGTATAAAATTTATATGTTGTATGTCCGGTGTTTTTAAACCATATTGCTGGTATACAACAAAGCAATTGATAAGGAGGACTTCCTGTGAACGATGTAGTGAAGATTGCGATTGCGGTCGTCATTACTGCTGTTGTGGTTGCCTTCATCTCTGCGAAAGCCGCGATCTCCTATCATACAAAACTGGTGGAAGCCAAGATTGGCAATGCCGATGAAAAGGCGAGGGAGATTATTGACGAGGCGTTAAAAACCGCGGAAACGAAGAAGAAGGAAGCACTTCTCGAAGCGAAGGAAGAGTCGATTAAGACGAAGAATGAGTTAGAGAAGGAAGCGAAAGACCGCAGGGCAGAGGTACAGCGTTACGAAAAACGTGTCCAGGCAAAAGAAGATGCCGCAGACCGTAAACTGGAGTCACTGGAAAAGAAGGAATCTAAACTGGTTGCACGCGAACAGGAGCTTGAGAAGATACGCACAGAAGTGGAGCAATCTCATGCAAAGCAGTTGGCGGAACTAGAAAAGATTTCCGGATTGACCTCCGAACAAGCTAAGGAATATCTTATTAAAACGGTTGAAGATGAAGTGAAACATGAAACGGCAGTTATGATTAAGGAAATGGAGGGCAGGGCGAAGGAGGAGGCTGATAAAAAGGCCAAGGACATCGTGGTGACTGCAATCCAGAAATGTGCTGCTGACCATGTGGCTGAATCGACGATTTCCGTCGTACAGTTGCCAAATGATGAGATGAAGGGGAGGATTATCGGGCGTGAGGGCAGGAATATCCGCACGATCGAAACGTTGACCGGCGTTGATCTTGTGATCGATGATACACCGGAAGCCGTGCTCCTCTCGAGTTTTGACCCGATCCGCAGGGAGGTCGCAAGGATTGCCCTTGAGAGGCTGATTGTGGACGGTCGCATCCATCCGGCGCGCATCGAGGAAATGGTTGAGAAGGCGCAGCGGGAAGTTGAACTTATGATCCGGCAGGAGGGCGAGGCCGCTGTACTTGAAGTTGGTGTCCACGGCATCCATCCGGAGCTTGTAAGACTTCTTGGCAAAATGAAATTCAGGACAAGCTACGGACAGAATGCACTCAAGCATTCGATTGAAGTGGCGATGCTCTCCGGACTGATTGCCGGGGAGATTGGTGTTGATGTGAGGAACGCGAAGCGCGCGGGCCTGCTGCACGATATCGGTAAATCCATTGACCAGGAGATGGAGGGCACCCATGTGCAGATCGGGGTTGACCTGTGCCGCAAGTACAAAGAGTCCCAGCTTGTTATCAACGCCGTAGAGGCGCACCATGGGGATGTGGAGCCTCAGTCCCTGATTGCATGTATCGTGCAGGCAGCCGATACGATCTCGGCAGCAAGGCCGGGTGCAAGACGAGAGACATTGGAAACATATACCAACAGATTGAACCAGTTAGAAGATATTGCAAACGGCTTTAAGGGAGTCGATAAGTCCTTTGCGATTTCAGCGGGTCGTGAGATCCGCGTGATGGTAGTACCGGAGCAAGTCAGCGATGACGATATGGTACTGATGGCAAGGGAACTGTCAAAGAAGATCGAGGATGAGTTACAGTATCCAGGTCAGATAAAGGTCAATGTAATCCGTGAGTCCAGAGTGACTGATTACGCAAAATAAGAGGTAAAGGCAAAGGAGCACTTCCGTAAATGGAGTGTTCCTTTGTCATTTTATAGGGTTTGTGTTAAGGGTGGGTTGGCCAGAAATTGTTGTTAAAAAATTAGAAAGTTTATTTAGCAAAATTGTAAAAATACTTTCTTTTTTTAGGATTTTTATGGTATAATATCACCAGATATTATACCAGCACCGATTTGCGTCCGACCGGAAGGAACCGCGCAAAAACGTGGAGATTTTGCCGCCATGAAAATATTATAGATAGGAGAGTATAAATAAGATGCAGCAAATAAGAATGATCCGGTATTTATAGAACTTATAGAAAATGGAATTGGAAATTATATCCATATGATCCGGGAAGCAAAAAGGGTATTTACAGCTTGATGTCTGCGATGGTATTGGTTCTGTTTCGACACTATCATCGATTGGAGGCGGGGAGGAGGTCACAGGTTATTGGATGCTTGGGGTGCTCTTGGGTCGGGCGAAGATTGACAAGGCAGAATGTGATTTTATTCTCGATGATGATGCCAGTGATATATATCCCTTTCCTTTACAGCGGATAAAGAAAATATCGGAAGAAATGGGATGATAAAAATATGATATAATACAAATAAACTTATAAGAAAATATAAAGTGCATAGGTTTTGGTAATTTTAGGTAAAGGAGATAAAAAATGATTCGGTACATGACAAAGAAGAAACTATTAACAATTTTCGTGATTTTTTTGATGATAGCAAGTGGGGTGGGTGGAACCTTATTTTCGCTTGTTATGAGCGCATTGATTGACTGTGTTTCTGAGCAGCAGGATAAGCTGATTTCCACTTTACTGTATAGTTTACTTTTTGTGGTAATTTACATTTTACTGGAGGCTGGGTACAACTACGTAAAAGCTTATATAATTGCGGAAACAAGGAAAAATCTGAAAAATAACTTATTTGAACATATTTATTTGCAGAATATGATGGACTTCGAAACACAGAGCAGTGCGGAATATATCAATGAATTGAGCAATAATATTACAATTATCGAAGATACCTATTTTCGCAATATAATAAGAACAGGAGAGATGTTAGTGGCCTTTTTATCCTCCTCCTTAATTACTATAATTGTACAGCCTGTTATGCTTATTGTAATGTTGGTTCTGGCATTTATTACACTTGGTACTACAAGAATCACTACCCGACCGTTAGAAAAGAGCATGAGGGAGTATAGCGGGAAGCTTGGGGAGTATATGGAGGAAATCAAAGATGATTTTTCCGGGTTTGGCATTATTCATTTATTCCACATGATGGGCGCAATTATAAGTAAGCATCGTACAAAAAATACCGAAGTTGAAGTAGCAAAAAGGAAGGGTGAAAATTACAGGGTTATATGTGCATGTGTGGGGGAGTTTGTTGGTTTACTCTCAACGGTACTGGTTATGGCGGCGGCGGCATTTTTTTCGCAGAAAGGATTGTTTTCTGCTGGGATGGTTATTGCGTTTGGACATTTGATTGGCAAGGTAGTATCGCCGATTACCAGTATTCCAACCGTAATAGCAAATTTCTGTGCTGCAAGACCGATCAAAGAGCAATTTGCAAAAATATTGGATAAGCAAAAAATGCAGGATATGTCTGGCGAAGTGCTCCTTAAGGGGGATATTACATTGGAAGGCATTACATACGGCTATGGCGAAAAGAAGGTATTAAGGGACTGTACTTATTGTTTCAAGGAAGGAAAGCATTATGTGCTGTTGGGCAGCAGCGGTACAGGAAAAAGTTCCCTGCTGAATTTGTTGGCAGGAATTTATCAGAATTATACAGGAAAAATTGCTGTGAAAGATATAGATATAAAAAATGTCAGTCGTAAGAATATGTCCGAAGCAATTACGATGGTAAAGCAGGATACTTTTTTGTTTAACGACACCATCCGTAATAATATCACCCTGTTTTGTGACGATTATTCGGAACAGAAGATTTCTGATGTGGTTGAGCAGACCGGGTTGAAAAAAATGGTTGCTGCACTGCCGGAAGGGATTGAAACCATGGTTCATGAAAATGGAAGTAATTTTTCTGGTGGGGAAAAACAGCGGATTGGTTTGGCGCGCGCTCTTTTGCGCAACAGCCAGGTGCTGCTATTGGATGAGTTTACAGCAAATCTTGATCCAGATATCGCCCAGGAGTTGGAAGATAATATTCTAAAAAGAAAAGATAAAACCATTATAACCGTAACCCATCAACAGACGAAAGAAAAATTGGAGAAGTATGATCAGGTAATTGTTTTAAAAGATGGTAAGTTGGAGGAATGTGGCATCAGGATGTAGATAAGTTTAACCGATAACTATGGCAGAGAGGAGTTTATCAGGGCACAACTGCCTGGGATTTGCATGGCAGCAGTATATCAAGTATTCCGAGATCAGGAGGAATTAAGCCGGATTCTGGAAAACACCCAAAAGCGGTTAGGAGAACTGGAACGCAGGGTTAGCCCGCTAGTATCATTGCCACTCATGATTCAGATTTAATATAAATTTCTGATAAGGTAGTATATTTTTAAAGTGAGGAGAGGATTTATTATGAAACAAAAAGTAGCTTTTTTATTTTGTATTCTTCCTATAATTATTTTTATTATTTCTATTTTGATTTTACCCAAGGAGATACCTTTACATTTTACAATTAACGGGAAGATTGATATGTGGGGATCAAAATACATCAATATTATATTTTGTATTTTTCCATGTATACTATATTTTATGAGCAAAAAGAGTGCAAAAAATAATAGTGATGACTATTTAATGCTTATGTTTATTATGTTTTTCTTTGATGTATTGTTTTGTGTTATAACTGTAAATGCATATATGATATGTAATGAGATAATAGAAAATGGTATAAATATAATAAAGGTTACATTTGGTATTTTTAGTTTCTTTCTTGTTGTTTTAGGATTGATTGGACAGCTTGTTAGTTCCCTTCGTCAGAATGTGGATTTTAAATTGTATTTATTAATCGGCGGGATCTTGTGTGGATTAACATTTTTAGTTAAATCTAGTATCGTTTATATTTTACTAGTTTTATCGGTCTGTTTAGGGGGAAAGCTTATGGTATGGATATATAAAAAGAAACAGGATATGCAGTAAATTTAATCAAAATTTTAATGCTCCTCGGATAGGGTAAAAAAACAACTATAAATTATTTTGGGAAATGAAATATGAGTATTGATTATGAGTATGCCAGCTTATTACAGTATCGATATGCTTTGTGTGCATAAAACACCGGCAGCTAAGTCATCAACCACCAGTTCAACTGGTGGTTTGATACTGTTTGCCCCAAAGGGCGGTGTCACAAGCACCATTACTGGTTCGCTTACAAAGCGGTACTTCCCCTATCTTCCTTCTGCGATTCTTCTGCTTGTTCTTTTATATCCTTCTGTACGGCTTTATCTGTGATATTACCAACTGCTTCCATATAGTACCCACTTGCCCTGCAATTCCGGGTGTTAATCATAGAGTATTAACGTATTCTTTCTTTTTCAATAACCCATGAAATTTGATATGCATATTTTGGGTTTGATTGCCACACTTAGATGCACGTGATCTACCCATCACCCCTGCAATAATCTCGATATTCTTATACTTGCACAGTGTATTGCTCATCCCCCTCACATCTTCTCTGACCCTGCAATAAGAATGGGCGGTTAAACATATATTAACAATGATAGAGAACAACAATGTAAAAATATTTCTTAAAAAATATATTTACATTGTTGACAATTATTTTCAGCAGATAATAAACTAGCAGCTAAAATACTTCATATTATTTTATCAAAAGAGAAGGAATTAGGTATTATGCTTGAAGCACGAGCTGCTGATTTAACCTCTTATAACAAGAAGTCCCCACCTTTAAGGTAGGGGATGAATTGCGTCCCTTTTGCATCTCTTGACAAATAGAGGAAACCATGCTATATTAAATTCAGATGAAAAACTAAAAAATTTGTTGAACATAAGTAGTTTGACAATAATATATATTATATATCTTTATTGTACTATCACTTTATACTTATCATAAAAGACCGAAGAAAGGTCTTTAAGAGGGAGTTTCATAGCAGGAAACTGTATGTGGTATGATAGGGAGCGTATCTGTTAAGTCTGAATTGGAGATTAATATGATGATTGAAATAGGTGTTCGTTATGGTCGTACAACGAAGGAGGTTAGGGAACTGGGGTATCCTGAAGATAATGAGAATAATATTAAGGTAGATAATGAGATAGTCCTTACAGACGATGAAATAAGGGAAATGTTTCTAAATCAATTTATTGTATTAAAAATTGTGACATATAAGGATATTTATGATTTATTCAATGATAGACGGGTGATTGTTAAATATTTTAAGTGTGAAGGACGATTTTCGGTTAAAGCCATGCAGAATTTGCAGAAAGAGGATCCGGGAGGTGTATACCTCTCAGATACAAACTATGATCCAGCATTGGAGGGAGATTTCCTTTGGTTTTAGATATTAGGTTAAGGGGGAAAAAGATATTTTGAGAAGATTAGTGGTGTTTAATGCTGGTGTGTGGATAGTGAATCGATTGGATAGATATGAAACAAGGGTAATTGTTGAATGGCTGCAGTAAATTACCAGGATAGCGATTGTGCGGGCTGATGTGAAGAATATGAATTAGGGTTCTCGCTTGAAGGAAGGCGCTTTGCCAGAGGCAGGGATGCGGGTAAGAATGAAATACTGAACGTCACAAGGATGGGACTTTTCGTTCGTGTTAACTTTAGGGTTGATGTAGAGGGGGGGAAAAATATGTTAAAGCCAAGTGAATTGATGACATGGGATGAAATGGTTGAGAAGTATCCTGGAAAATGGGTATTTGTGGAAGTGGTGGAGGGAAGTAGAATTAATATTGATAAGGGTGTTGTAAGGGCTGTTGTAGAGGATGGTCATTTGGCAGATGGTATGGAGTATTGTAAGTCGCAGAAGTGGGATTGTACGTTTGCAAGAACTACAGTTGAGCCATTTATGGGAATTGCGGATGGTGTTAACTTTAGGATTGATGTAGAGGAGGGTACAGAGGGTGAATTTTAATGCGCCGGTCTGTCTGCCATTCTTCCGCAAATCTAAGGCCTATTCCTTTCCGAAACCACACATCGGCTACCGTAAGCCTAGGGCAATCAGCACAGAGCAGTGGGAACGGGCAGGGCAGATGACGATTGCTAATAATACGGCAAAGAGAAATTAAGTAAAATTTAATGGAACTGTGTGCATTTATGGTAGGATAACGGTACTGAATATTAGTGACGAAAGCGGGGATAAGTATGCGAAAATACTATGTTGACAATATACGTTGGATTATTGTTTTGCTTCTTGTTCCCTACCATGCGGCAATGGCATGGAATGTATGGGGAGAACCAAATTACATTTATTTTGAAAGCAATA
>CAMWUU010000105.1 GCA_947177515.1 uncultured Lachnospiraceae bacterium | reverse complement strand
TATTATCTATAAAACAAAAGACAGAATTTTGTAGGAATTTACTTAAATAATACGGTAAAGGGAATCAACGCACTCTTCCCAGATAAAATAAGCTTCCCTGTTATCCGTATATAAAAAATCGCAGCCATGATTCCATTATCATGGCTGCGATTGCAAGGCAGAATTGGGTACTTCCCCTTTACTTCATCGTTCCTTCTTCCCCTTCCCTGTCCAAACCAGGAAGAATGTCCTCCTTCTTGATTCCATCCTCTTTATTAACAGGGAGGGCTTCTTCTGAATCCTCTTCACCCGGCTTTGTTGTATCTTCCCCTTCTTCTACATCTGGGATGGTCGGGGTTTCCATACCTGATCCCCCAGGTGCAATCGAATCACCTTCCTCATCGCTTGGATCTTCCTGATCAGGTAATGTTGCAGCAGTGGTGGATTCCGCCAGATTAACAGTACCATACATTTTAACCTCAGCCATATTGCCGCCATTCCCGCCGGTAATCTGGATATATCTGTAACCATTGGTTTCGGTTTGTATTACTGCCAATTCATGCCACTTGACGGCTTCTTCTGTCTTTGTAATTCCTGCTAATGCATCTGTAATATCTACCCAGGTCAGACCATCATTTGAACCCTGGAACTTCACTCCGTTCAGACGTTCTACATGCTCCGTGATTGGTTTTCCGCCACTCCCTTTTCTTGGATACACTTCAAACTTTTCAGGAACAATAGTCTTTCCTTCACCGAAGTCAATCGTATAAGTATTTCCTGATGCCAAATCACCATAAGTATCCAAATCGCCATCAAACAGTTTTTGCGCGCATTGTTCCGCTGTTACAGAACTATTATTCCATTCACCGCTGCTTGCCGTCATGCTTGCCGCTTCTGTTTTCACATCGATTGCCGGTGTTTCTGGTAATTCCACTTTGTTGACTGTGCCATACATCTTAACCTCAGCCATATTGCCGCCATTCCCACCGGTGATCTGGATATATCTATAACCATTGGTTTCGGTTTGTATTACTGCCAATTCATGCCACTTGACGGCTTCTTCTGTCTTTGTAATTCCTGCTAATGCATCTGTAATATCTACCCAGGTCAGACCATCATTTGAACCCTGGAACTTCACTCCGTTCAGACGTTCTACATGCTCCGTGATTGGTTTTCCGCCACTCCCTTTTCTTGGATACACTTCAAACTTTTCAGGAACAATAGTCTTTCCTTCACCGAAGTCAATCGTATAAGTATTTCCTGATGCCAAATCACCATAAGTATCCAAATCGCCATCAAACAGTTTTTGCGCGCATTGTTCCGCTGTTACAGAACTATTATTCCATTCACCGCTGCTTGCCGTCATGCTTGCCGCTTCTGTTTTCACATCGATTGCTGGCACTTCTGGTATTTCCTCCTTATTAACACTGCCATACATCTTAACCTCAGCCATATTGCCGCCATTCCCGCCGGTGATCTGGATATAGCGGTAGCTGTTCTCTGTTATTACAGTTAATTCATGCCATTTAACAGACGCGGCATCCTTCGCTGGGATTCCAGATAATTCAGCAGTAAGAGTTTCCCAGGTTTGACCATCATTAGAACCCTGAAATTTTACACCGTTCAGGCGATCAGTAAATTCCTCCGGTTGCTTATTCCCCGTTCCCATCCTCGGATATACCTCAAATTTTACTGGGCTTACCGTTGCTCTTTCACCAAAATCAATTGTATAAGTATTTCCTGATTTCAAGTCGCCGAACGTATTCAGATCGCCGTCAAATAGCTGCTGTGCACACTGTTCCGCAGTCATTGTATTATTCCAGTCGCCGCTGCTTGCCGTCATACTTGCCGCCAGATTCTTCACATCAATCTCTTCTGCTGGAACTTCTGGTACTTCGACTTCATTTACTGTACCATAAACTTCCACTTCCGCAATATTGCCGCTCGACGCACCAGTAATTCTAAAGTAACGGAAACTTCCGCAATTTAAGAACTGCTCTGCGGTCACCTCATAATATTTTATCTCCGATACGCCCTCAAGCGGTGCGGTAAGATTTACCCAGTTGATTCCATCCACAGAACCCTGAACATAAGTTCCATTCATCCTTGGTACATATTCCGTATTATTTCTTCCTCCAACACGAGGATGGAAACAAAACTTCGTTGGCATTACTTCGATGCCCGCGCCAAAATCAACGGTGTATGTATTTCCTGATGCCAGATCGCCGAATGTATCCGTGCTGCCGTCAAACAACTGCTGCGCACATTGAACAGCGTTCAATTTCTTATCCCACGAGCCACTGCTTGCCTCCATGGACTCTGCCAATGTCATTACATCAAGTTTTCCCGATTCCGTCTTTCCGTAAATCAGTACTGCATACTCTTCCGATTCCACAGACGCACCATCGCTTGCGCGCACCAGCTTTAATTTAACCTTTACCAGACTATCCCGCTCTGGCATGGTAATCCTGCCGTCGCCCAAAGCTACAATCTGCTCGTCGCTCGATGCGATTACGCTCACACTAAAACCATCTGGCACTTCTGGCATAGTAAGTGCAGCCGCGCCTTTTGCCGGCACCGGAATTCCGGTAATTAAACTGTTCAGCCCCTTTACGGTTACTGCAATTTCACCAGTTTCTGCCTTTTCTCCATTTGCTGCCGTTACCAGGAGTTTTAATGTAACAATCGTATCTTCTACTGCCGCGCGCACACTCCCGTCCATGCCAATCACGGCTTCGTTGCTGCTTGACGCAACAGAGAGGGTAAAACCTGCCGGAACTGCCGGATATACCAGGGTACTCTGCGCTGCTTCCTGTACTGCCAATTCCTTAATCTGCTCCGCAATCTTCCCTACTTCAGCGTGATACGTTCCATAAAACTCAACCTCGGAAATATCCCCGTTCTCCGCGCCAAGAATCTTAAAGAAACGATAAGATTCCTTGCTTAATATTGAGGATTCTGCAATATGTGACCAGGTATTTGCTGCTGCACCGGATACCGCAGGTGTTAACGCTGTCCATTCCTTATCACTGTAAGCCTCGTGTTCCGTATCATTAGAACCATAGATCACGGTGCCATTCATTCTGGCTGGATGATCCGGTCTTGGCATCATCATAACATCTGTAAGGGATACACTTACACCCTCGCCAAAATCTACCACATAGTAATCTCCAAACTGGTTCTTCAGATCGCCAAAAGAGGTTACATTCCCATCAAACAGCAATGCCGCACACTGTTCCGGTGTCAGTTTGCCGTCCCATGATCCACTGCTCGCACTTAATCCAGCAGCCAACATCCCCGTATTGATAAAGCTGTCAGAATTTACCAAAAACAGTGATGTACCATCCGTCGTATTGTAGAATGTTTCTCCCGGTGTCCCATCCTCTTTCGTATAATCAAGTGTAAAGCCAACCTGCCCCGTTTTGCAGTCAGCGGAATTCATCACCGCACTAGCGATATAGACATGATCTGCACCCTCCGTAATTACGGCATCCACTCCATGGATATTGACAGTCAGGTCGCGCAGGACATCCCTTCCCTGAATGGTCAGGGTCACGGTATCTCCCATCTTGATCCTTCCATTTTCTACTGCGTCGCAGGACATGGAAATACGTTCAACCAGATTCCCCGTTTCATACCTGGTACCCCAGATACGCAATTCCCCAAACTCCAGCAAATTCTGTACCGATCCGGACAAAACATCCGCATATTCATGCGTCTTCTTTATCATCAGATAGCGGTACTGGCTGTTATGATATTCTTCTGCCACGTCAACGGTCTGGTAGCCCTGTTGGTAAGCAGCTTCTTTGACAGTGAGCCGCTCCCAGTTCGTGCGGTCGTTAGAACCAAATACCTGCACGCCGGCCAGACGGTCGGAGAACCCAGCACGTGCCTGGAATCCAAACTTATTAACAGAAATCTTATAATCCGTGCCAAAATCCATAATGCAGCCCTTATCCTCAACCAGCCAGAATCCTACAAAAGTGCCAGGCTCGCCGTCCAGCCAAGGAACAGGCGAATCAAAGGTTGAGCGGTTGCCCACATTCATCTTGCTGAAATCCAGCGAAGTGCCGTCGGTCAGCGGGTCGTCCTTTAACAGAGGGGAAACCAGTTCCAGCCCCGCCACAACCGCGCTTAACTCATTCAGCTTGGCGGTAAATTCTGCATCGCTAACCGCTGTATCTCCTGCCATGGATCTTGCCTCAACAAGCACCTTCTGGAATGCCTTTAAGCTGGCGCTTGTATAAATTTCATTTGCATTGTAGCTGCGGATCGCATTTTCCACCGCCTCGGCACGGGTACTGCTAACCGTGATATTGATCCGCTTCAGCGTTATATTATCCCCTGCCTCCGCCGCGATATAGAATATATACTGACCGGCGGTCTGTGGTGTCCAGCTAACCGCACCAGTGTCCGGATTCACACTCGCACCATCCGGCAGATTGATCCCCCGGTAGTGGATGGTATTCGCCCTAGCGGCAGTGGATGCCGTGGTATTTACTGCGCCAAACTCACTGTTAAAGGACGCGCCGATATAGGTTGCTAAGGTAACTTCCTCCCTGCCGCTCTCAAATTTCACGGCATCCAGACCGGAAGCAGACGGATTTATGTAAATACCATCAATATCCACATAGCTGCCTTCCATTTCGGATATAGCAAAATAGTAAATATCACCAAGCCCTTCATCGCTGTTTTTACTGTATGTGACATACGTCCATTCACCTTCTGTATCCGGCAGATAAATTGTGCCATAAGGTCCACCGCTCATCGTCAGCTTGGCAATTCCGTTTGTGCGCACACGGAACAAAAACTCACTACTATTAATCCCCGCACTGTTCATTGCCACGCGGCTTTCCCCATCATATTTCTCAAAATGGAAATAAGTTGTATTGTCCCCATCCGTTCTTACACTGGAATTGCTGTTCGCAGTAACCAATGCCCCGCGGTTTTCTACCGGAATTACATTTGTCGGTGCTGATTTCGGAATAAATGAAGTATCTCCTGCTGCCTCTTCTGGAAGAAATACCCAGAAATCGCCGCCACCATCATTATTATCCCAATTCGTGTAAGTTTTTTTGGTATAACCCTCAAAAAAGTAAGGATACATCGCCTCAATTTCTTCCTGGCTCATGCCCTGATCATAGGCATAATAAGTATAAAAGTCCCAGAAATTAATTGTACTGTACCGCCCACGATAACCGGCAGCAAATGCCGCATAAGAATCCTTGATCGTCCCGTCGGAGGCAATTGCAAACGGCACTGGCACCCACTCCGTATCGTAGCCAAGCATATACTGGAAGAAAAAGTCCGCGGCATTCACCAGACGGTCATTCAGGAAAGTAAAGCAGTCCACCGCATCCGGAGCGGTTGATACTGTGCCATATTCCGGATCTACTTTTGTCCCCTGCCCCTGCATCAGGCGGGAAAGAATCGCGGAGTTCGTTAAGTCACCACAGCCATGCGCCTGGTCACGCCCCATTTCCACATGCTGTATCACAGGACTGGCGAGAGGAGTACCGCTCCCCTCCTTCTGTCCAACTTCATCCAAGGTGGTAATCTCCCTAAACAACCGTTTTATAGAACCGTTAAAGCCCTGGTCGCGTCCGTTCTGGTTTACCGTAAACCACTCCACCGCCTTTTCATAACTTTCGGCATCATCCATAAAAAGATAGGCGGACATCGCGCCAATCGTTGTATAAAGGTGCTGGTTCATAAACCGATCCGGGCTGTACTGAAATACTTCCACTTCAGGACTTAGGAAATTCGAGATAAATTTCTCCGTATCCTCATCTGTCCAGGCCAGTTCCGCATCCGTATAACCATCTGTCACCTCGTAGGTGGAATACCTAAGAATCTCTGCTGCAATACAGATTCGGTTGGTCGGAATACCGGTATGGATGCAGGCATCATTAAAATAAGATAAGGACTCCGGGTCAATATCCTCGTATGCCCGGATAATTCTCATCGCATTTCTGCGATACACATTATTCCCAGTAATAAAATACATTAATGCCTGTGCGTAGGCGCGGCTGCCATCGCTGATAAACTGGCTGTTGTTAAATCCACCGCCACCCCTTGCCGGTCCCACATCACTGTTTGAGAACCAGCTATCCAAAAGCATGGTCCTAAAATAGCTGTTCCACGGTTCCGCACCCGCAAGTACCTGGCTGCGCACATTTTCCAGCAATTCTTTTGTGACCCCTACGCCCGGGTGGGTAAATCCACTGTAAGGATCTGTAAATTCAATAACCTGCGGCACATAACTTGTCATCATGGATTCCAGCTTATCAGAATTTGTTGAAATCCCTGTGTTTATCCCACTAGTTTCTGCCGCCGCCCTGTAGGTTAACCCCGGCATATACGCGCCCTGCAATACCAGCGCGGCTGTTGTAACGGACGCAGTAAAACACTTTGTCAGCATCTTATTGTTTCGTTTCATAAACGCCCTCCTTACTTTTTTATTTTTTACCACCGGACTTGCGGCGTACCAATACAACCACGCACAAAGCGGCCACACCGGCTGCCACTACAATACCAATCGGTATCATCCAGTTAAATCCAGCATCTGTCTTTGTTTGCGGTGTACTGGATGCCGAAGCGCTCTGTGTCGGTGATTGCGGTGCATCGGTCGGGGTATCTGGCTGTTTTGTATCAATCGGTGGTTCTTCGGTTGCTTCCAGCCCTTTGGTTGGTTCTGGATTTTCGGTTGGTGTCGTTTCCGGAGTTAACGTAACTTCCGGTGTTGGAGTGGCAGAATTTTGTGGAGCACCAGTTGGCTGAAGACCGGTATCTGTTGTATCCACTTCCAAAGACGGGGTTATAGCAGGCGTTGACACAGCTTTGGTCGGTTCCGGGTCTTGGTTGGTTCCCATCGTTGGAACAGCTTCCCCCGTCGGTTCTGGTCTTTGGTTAGCCCCTGTGGTCGGGACAGCTTCCCCCGTTGGTTCTGGGATAGGGGTAACTTCCACGGTTGGGACAGCTTCCTTTGTCGGTTCTGGGATAGGCGTTACTTTTGGTGTTGGTGTTGTTTCCTTTTCTGGTTCCACGGATTTGCTTAATACAATCACATAATCCGAAGCATGTGTAAAAGGAAAGGTAATATAGCCTTCTGACCCAACACGATCTTCTCCATGCCGTTCCAGTTTTCCGATTTCCCCGTTATAATAATACAAAACGGCATCACGCCCCACATTGTTTTCCCCCATATTAATGGAAAGCCATGCGGTAAAACCAAATTCCCCATTATGGAAAAGCGTCAGTTGGGTTGCATCCCCTTCTTCTGATACATCCTGGACCAGATTATCTGGAATATGGTCTGTATTTATTTCAACCCTCAGATCAATATCCCCTGCCCTAGTATCCGTAATGCTTGTTCCGCTAATACTCCAGGTTATCTGATCCCCCATTTCAAAAACAACGGTAATATTCCTCTCTTTTATCGTATCAATAACACTGCCCTGTACTATGGAAAGACCATTCATTTGCACAACAACTGTACTTCCCTCTTTTGTCCGCTGAATTTCTTCCTTAATCGTTTCCCAGCCTCTTTTGTCTAACTCCCCCTTAATATTCGGTATCCCGGTAACTGGCGATATTTCTGCCGGTTTTGTCGGCTCTGGAACCGGGGTATTTTTTGGAGGCATTGGATCCGCACCGGTCGGCTTTGGAACCGATGTCGGCTCTGGAACCGGGGTAATGGAACCGGTTGGCTTTATATCCGGTGTCGGGGTGGCGCTTCCAGTCGGTTCTACACTAGGTGTAACTTCCGGAGTTGGAGTAATGGTGCCAGAAGGCTCCGTATCCGGCGTTGGAGTTGGAGTCAGGATCGGTACTTCTTCTCCCCATTTTGCATAATAAATATGATTGATGTTGACTGCGGTTCGTCCCCTCTCATCCTGCGCACACCGCTGCCCGGAAAAATCCGCACTCTGATACCATCCTTCAAATGCAGCCCCTTCCAACTTTGGGGCAATCAAGCCGTAGGAGAGATTTTCAAGTTCAAGATCCGTTTCACCATAAACTCCACCGTTAAGCACTATAATTGCCAAAACATCTGTCTTTGGGTTCAGGGCTTCTGCTACGGCCTGATCCGTCACTGAAACCAGGGAAGTGGAAAAAGCATGGTTATCCACCGTGGATGGATTGCCAAGAACTTCGAAATATGTTGTCGGGTTGGCAATCATCCTCCCAATGCGATCAACCGCCGCTGGGATTACCAGGCGTTTTACACCTGTAGAATGAAAGGCATAAGTACCAATTTCCGTCAGACTTTCCGGCAAAGTTACATGGGTTAGCGCCCGGCAAAAATTAAATGCATAAGCACCAACATTCTCCACTCCCTCACCTATCACCACGGAAGTTATATGATTTTTTATGGATTTCCATGGTGGGTCAATTGTGCGGAATGTTTCTGTCATACGGCCTTCTCCAGCAATATAAAGAGTGTATCCCTCCGATCCGCTGCCCAAAAACCATGCCTTCACGCTGCCGTTTCCTGCATCATCAGAAATATCCCAAGGGGCATTTTCTGTTCCCTCAGAATCTGCATTCGCTGCCCATGTTGGTACGGAAGTATAAATCAGTATTATACATAGTACCAATAGGGCAGAGAGCAAATGTTTGACTCTTTGTTTCATATTCTCCTCCTTGTAATTTTTTTACCCCCGATATCCAGCCAGTTTCCTATTTCTTGCCAAACTGCCGCACGCTGTAAAGGGATAAGAACAAATTACCCTGTCTGCTGCTGTACTTCAAGGCTAAAATCCCAGTTTTCTTCCATTTTACGAAATTTAAACCCTTTGTAGAAAACTACCCAATTTTCGTGCATGATTCCATTTTTTATGCATTAATATAACAAAAAAGCAGGAATTGTAAACTGGTGGCTGTAGAAGAAGCGGATTTTTGCACCTCTAAATATATCCTATCATAATAGAACTAGATAATTGGGAACAAAAGATAAAATAAAGACAGTTGGTTGTACTATAATATATCTTACAAGAAAAGGTTAGAAATTTTATTATCAGCAAACATTTCTAAAAAAAAATATCAGCACCTTTATATATGGACTTGTTGATATCCTAATTCCATTGTGATTAAATATTAATTCATTAGCAAAGGACTATAAAAAATTTGAATATAGAAAAAAGCTAAAGGTACATATAGACAGCTTAAACTTTTTGTTTATGAAAGGTATGAGCGCAAACCCGCTTATCAAGCATCCTTCCTCATACCTTTCCATCAGATAATCCCAATGTCCCAAATATCTGCAGGGAAAGCTTATTTTTATACGGAATCAGGATATCACGTTCATTATCGATTGCTTTGTGGATGGAGAACTGTAATCCAACTTTGTCTACCTCTTTTGAAAGTTGAATCACCCTCTCCCACACCTCTGGTCGCTTTGGTGCAATTCCCATACTCATAAACATAATCTGGAACCGCTTCCCACGCTGATCAACATCTGTAATCGCTTTATCTTTCAGTATAGTAATAATCAGTTCTGCAATTTCACCTGCTGTAAGGTTACGCACAAACTTATGTCCCGTACCACAGAACTTACATCCAACCGGGCAGCCACTCATTTTGAAATAGTAAATTAATGTCCTCTCATAAAAATCTTCATACCGATACAGAATCGCTTCGGCCACCATATCCTCTTTTGTGAATACATACTTCCATACATTCTTTTCACTGCTTTCAAATACTTTAAAATCCATTTTCCTTACTTGTGCAGGATTCATAAACCTGCACTCCTCCTTTCTTCTTTTTATTTTCCTGCTCAAAATTTTAACCATGCCTTTTGTCGTATTACCCTCCTTCCTTATCAATAAACCTGTGCATAAGAAAAAGCCTCTACATCCATTAAGGACGCAAAAGCTTTTCTTTATTTCCTATACAACTGTTTTACCAAATCACTGCACAAAACTTTCCGTACAGTAGTGTTTTTATTGCAATCTTATAAAACTACAGTGCAACATTTCCTAAACCTTCACACGTTCTATTTTACAACTATGTCCTGCCTCCTTCTTATCCTTATCATAATTGATACCGACAAGAATTATTTCACCAGAATAGTTCCCAAGTACAGCAGCATATTTCTTATTTTTAATCTGC
>CAMWUU010000104.1 GCA_947177515.1 uncultured Lachnospiraceae bacterium | reverse complement strand
CCTGCCCTTTGCCCGAACAGCCGGAAAGTGCTATGGATGCTATCAATATAATACTGATTACGCCCCATCCTGCTTTTCTCATTTTATACCTCCTATTTTCCTGCATTCTTTCTTTGTCAAGATCGGATAATAAAACCCATCTTTCCCTATTTTCTACTTTATGTCCATTCTTTTTCTCCTTTTTATAAAGGATGGAAACCCCTTTTTTGTTTTATGCTGTTTTTCTTTATGCTGGAAGAAAAATTTACTTCCTTCATGGTATAGGAAAAAGATATATTACTATATCAAAGATAATAAACCGGTAAAATAGAACTGAAAATAGAACACAGAAAAATTTCATTATGCTTTGGTATCCCATAAACCAATCAAAATTTCATCAAAACCTATTTTCACTTCCTATGTATCCATTCATAGATGCCAAGTAACCCCCTCCTTGCAAAACCCCATCCACATTCGATAATGGTGATTATATATCCCAACGGCATTTTTTCATATCCACCCTGTCGCCAAGAAAACTAACGCCCTCCTCGCAAAGCAGAGCCTTCTGTTCATAAAAATGCGGGGCAAGCCTGCCCGCCTGGTTTACCACACGATGACATGGATATTTCCCGTAATATTCTGACATACCAAGAACCTTTCCCACCAGCCTCGCATTTTTATCCCTCCCAATCAGTCTTGCAATCTGCCCATAGGTAGCAACACGCCCCTTTGGTATTTCCTCCACCGCCGATAATATTTCATAAATCAAATCTTGCGTAAGTATAGACATTGTGCCCCTCTCCCATCGTACATTCACTCCACAGGTATAGGTATTTCCCTCTCTTCCTTCGCCCACTCACTCTTTTTTGCAATTTTTTCGACTGCAATTCTCCTCATTGACCAACATCATATGCAGTGTTTCCCCAAGCTGGATTAACACAGCGGAAAGAATCTCCATTTCCTCCCTGCTGCTGCATTTTGATATTACACAGGCAAGCGAGGACACATAGGCAACCAGTTCACAGGAATTCATAATACCCCTTTTCTGCGCCGCTTGGACAATCAAAAATTCCAAACCGCGCCAATATCCATCTATTTAATCCTATGATTTTTGCCGCAGTTTGTTCCAACAATTATAAAAAATAACTTACAGACTTTTTGTGGACAGTTTCTTGTATTTTCACTCTTTGAAAAACTTATCTGACGACTGTCCTATAATTCTTTCTCTAATTGTACATAAAGTCCCTGTTTAAAAATTATTTTAAAACCCGATTTTTTATACAGGGAAACCGCTGGTTCTAAGGTGATGCGCGTATCCAGAAACAGTTTGCTTAATCCCTGTGCTCTTGCATGGTTTTCCACCGTGGACAGCAGCAATTTCGAGATTCCCCGCCCGCGGTACTCCTTTTTTAGAAACAATCTCTTGACTTCACCGACACCATCCGATTTTTTTCGATAGGCAATGCACCCTGCTCCTAAAAAATATCATCCACTATCATTTGCACCCATAGGAAAAAAAATCCCCCACCCGTACTATACCCGATAAAATTTGCTTTGTCAACATGCAACAGTCAAAGCGCCAGTTCATATAAAAAATACCGGAAAATAGCTTTATACAACTGCCATTTCCCAGTATTTTTTGGTCATATCCACCCTCTTTTAATAATCAACTGCCAGCACCGATTCATCCTGGAGTACTCCATAAAACGCACGCTTCGGGTTCCCATCCTCGTCAAATAAAAGCGCATGTTCCCCAGCTCTCCATCCCCCGCTTGCCGGACGGTCTGTATAGCCCCAGAAAGTCATCGAAGTAAACGGCATCCCATTATCGACCAGCTTTTGCAGCCCCATCATCAGGCACTTTATCTTGCGCGCCTGTTTCTCCAGATTCTCCTCTGTGGCTTCCTGGCCAATACCTAGGTCAAACTCTGTAATCTGAACCTCATACCCCGCACGGCAGAACGCGCGCACAGTCGGGAGCAGCGTCATATCCATCACGTCATTAATACTGACATGGGACTGCATCCCGATTCCATCAATCAGCCCTTCATCCTGGATTTTTTGCAGCCCATCAATAATCCGCTGTGTTTTCATCGATGTATTGTAATCATTATAAAACAGCTTCATATATTCCGGCGCATATTGCCTTGCATAATAAAATGCATAGTAGACATAATCTGTTCCAAGCACATCAAACCAATAATTTGCATGCCCGTCCACTTCCTCCACAACACCGTGCGGATTCTCATCTGAAACCGGTCCATTAAATGCTTCATTCACCACATCCACCGCATAAATAAGTCCCGGATATTCTGTATCAAAATAAGTAAGCACCTGGCGGATATAACTTTCCATACGGGCAAGCATCACCTCACGGCTGACATACTCTCCCCCGTCCGTATAATCCTCAGTAAAAAACCAGCGCGGTGTCTGCGCATGCCATACAAGCGTATGAAAACGGATTTTAATATCGTTTTCCAAGGCGCGCAGAATCGCCGCATTACTGCGGGAAAAATCTACTACCGGATCCTTGTAGGTGGAGCCATCCGCAAGCCCCTCCTGACTCTCCTTCTGGCGCAGCAGCGCATCCGGTTTCATCTCATTCTCGCATGTAAAGCTGTTAAAATTTGATGTGATGGTATCCTGAATTTCACTCCAGCTATTAAAATCCCCTGGATTTAGTGCAATTCCCATATAAAAATCATCCCTGTAAAGTTCCAGAAAATTTTCTGCCGCTGGTGCTTTGGTCGGTTCTGGTGTTGGCTCCGGGGTCGGGGTTTCTGCTGGTTTAGACGTTGGTTCCGGGGTTGTATTACCATTATTTTCCATTTCTTTATCCACCTCCCTAGTCGGAATCGGTGTCGCCTCCTCATTTGGTGTGTCCCTCCCACATCCGGCAAGCATAAATGCGGCAGCAACGACAAATATTATTTTCCTTACTCTCATAAAAACTCCTTTCCTCTATCCGCGCACAATGACTTTTGTTCTCACCCAAGTAAGTTCCGGCTTTAAATCACGTTCCTTTGTCATATCAAGCACCGGGAAACCCGCACTGTTAAAATGCAGGCGGCGCAGGCCGCTGGAACGCTCGCCGTTTACCCCCCGCCTCGCATGGTAAACAAACCAGAAAACGCCTTCTTCATCCTGCACAAAGGAATTATGCCCCGGTCCAAACTCCCCCCATCTTGACTGCGCTGCTGCAAGCCCCTTTTCGCTGACATCCGATGGGACACTCCTAGAAGATAAAAGCGGGCAATTTTCTTTCACCCAGTTTTCCGGATTTAGGAGATCATCGCCCTCCCTTGCTGTAAGCAGCCCCGTCACATAGGTGGAATCCACTGCGGCGCTTGAGAAAGTCATATAAATCATCCCGTCTTTTTTAATTGCAAACGGTCCCTCATCCACAAAAGTATGGTTGTTCGCCCAGCCATACTCCGGCCGTGATAAAAGCACGGGGTTAGAAGCAAGCTGCCACGGCTTATCCGGATTTAGCGTTGCAATATAAAGCCACGCCCCCTGATCCACCGGGAAGAACTGGCGCTGTGACCAGCACACATAATGCACGCCCGCCGATTCAAATTCCGTCATATCAAGCGTAATGCCCTGCTCGCCATAGAGCATACTCCCGTCCTGTCTTTCCACACGCACCGGCATTTCCCAGTCCTGCGCGCGCATCGGATTCCCACCTGTTTTTAACGCCATCACATGGCTTTGTTCCTTCTCGAACGGTCCCGGTGTCCCCGCGTGGAATATGTAGAGCCTGCCATTTATAATATGGAATTCCGGTGCCCACAAAAGCCCCTTTAAATGTGGATACATCTGTGTATCAAGAATTTTTACCTCCTGCGCCGTGATCAACCCTGGAATCGTGTCCGCCTCCCGTATATACAGGGAATTATTTCCATCCGCGTCATTCGTCGCAATAAAATAGTATTTCCCGTCCCATTTCCCGATACATGGATCCGCCCGATCCCAGGCAACCGGAAATGGAAATTGCTCCTGATGCACCTTCCCATATACCTCGTATTCCCCGGGCTTATCAAAATCCACAGCATCCGCGTACCAGTCCACCTTTTTTTCCATCGAGGAACCATCACTGTAATATGCCACTGCCCGCACCGCATCAAGTTCCTGTCTGTTGTTTGCAGGAACACTCTTTGGAACTTCATTCGCAGTATTGACTGGAGTTAGAAAACGACATTTTAAACGCTCTGCCTGCTCCCTCGATATTTCGATTATATTCCCAGGAATTGCGCCAGTTAGTTGTGCTTCGATGGCTGCGCGTTCTTCCGCTTTAAATTCCCCGAACAGGTAACGGTTCCTGCGGATGCTTTCCTGTAATTTTGCTTCCTGCTGGCCGCTGCCGCATTCCGCCATAACCGAAATTCCCTCCGTATCCGCCTCTTTAGCACTTATACCCTGCACTTCGCCACCTTCTGCTGCAATATTAATGCCCTTCATTCCCACTATCGCCCTGCGCATCACATTACCCGCCTCATGAAGTAATTCTTCTGCTTCCGGTTTGCCCGTACCCCAAGCGCCAAGTTCCTGATAATGAATCAGATCTTCACTAGAAAATGCCAGAGCCAATTCCCGAAGTTCCTTATCCAGGCTCCCATCCACCTCAATCCTCTTTGCCACCACACCGAACGAACCGTCCGCTCTTTGAATAATCTTCGGTTCCTTCAAGCTTTTCGCATGCAGCGTGCCATCGGGGTTTACCACCGCTTTCGCATACAAAATCCCGGAATTATGGTTTAGCGCGGTAAAATGTTCCCCATCCTCACTTAGCGCAAGATGCATGCTGTACGCAAGCTTCTCCGAATAAATGGGATCCTCCTGCGGATGCCTTGTATAACAGAGCAGATAATATTTATTCTCCATCTTCCCTCTCCTTTCTTTTATTCAAACCTGCACAGAACAATCCCTTTTTGCAGGTTTCCCTGTTTCACCAGGATATTCCTCCTACCCATTACATTAACATCCACTTAATTGCAGGTTCCAGCTTCGCATCCCAGAACTGCATATTATGGCTTCCCGGCCCCTCCTCATAGCATACCGGGATATTTTCTTTCTTTAAAAATTCACAAAAAGCCCGATTCCTCTCAAGCAGGAAATCCTCCGTCCCACACGCCATATATATTCCCGGAATTTTTTTCTTCTCCCTTTTTAACCTTAAAAGGAGCGTTTCCGGATTGGCATCACTTTCCTCCACCCGGTCAAGATCCCCGAAACAGAGATGGTAGTAATCATAATTTGCCACGCCGTTATCCTGCCCCGGCTTCATACCTGCAAGTTCATGGATTAAGAGTGCACAAGACATTGCTGCTACCTTCCCAAAATTCTCCGGGAATGCAAACGCCGTGTGCAGCGCGCCAAACCCTCCCATCGAAAGCCCCCCGATAAAAGTATCCTCCACTCCCTTTGCAAGCCCCAAAACCTTCCTCATATAATCCACCAGCTCACTGCCGATAAAATCACAGTATTTGCGTCCGGTTGCCGCACCATTTAAATAAAACCCATTTTCCCCATTCGGGAAGACTGCCGCCAGATTATATTTTTCTGCCAGATAACGGATGGAACTGCCATAAAGCCACTCACCGGAATTATTGGTATAGCCATGCAGCAGAAACAATGTTTTTGTTGGTCTTTTGTAATGTGGGTTGTTTGCGGATTCCTGCCCTGGAAAGCGCACCGCATCCGGCAAAAACACCTGGAATGTTACCGGGCGCATCAGGCATCCCGAAAAAAATTCAATACTTAGTGTTGACATGTGGAAACCCTCCAAATTTTGTACTTGCACAGACTGCTGGCATAAAGCAGATATGCTGCCCTTAAAACACAGAAATAAAATGCCCCATCCACCCATTAAGCTGTTTGGATTGTGGCAGCCTTATTTCTAAATAATGTCCTTTGGACATTATACTGGATAACAGGAACTCCCATCAATGATATATCCTGTTAAGTCGCTGATTTATCCAACGCTTTTTTCTTTCCCTTTCCTGGATTATTTTCAAGATATTGATCATTGATACAACAATAATTGGTGAAATTAGATTAAACCTTTAGAAGTTCTTATATACCCTCATAACCTTTTATGCTTTCTGCCTGGGTGATAGTAAAGTTTGCAAAAAGTCTTCGACCTCTTTATTGAATGTAACATATCTCTTATTTGCAATAAAATGATCACCTTTTATAATCGATAATTTTGCATTAGGTATATTTTTTGCAATCTCTTTTGTATGGGATTCTTTAATCATATCATTTCTTCCACAAATTATAAGCGTGGGAGCAGTTATTTTTGATAATTCGCTTAATCCAATGTTTGGTTCATTAACCATTAAACCAAGCATTTCAGCATTCTTTTTTGCATCAGACGATTTTAAAGCAAATCGCCTTGCTATTTTGTATCCTATTTCGATTGGTATTTGTGTCGTTCTTTTTACCCCTTGCGGATTCAAATTTCCCCCATTTAATATCAATGCCTTTACCTTGCCCGGATATTTCATTGCAAATTTCATTGCTATATTTGCTCCATCTGAAAATCCCAAAATAACTGCATATGGAATTTCAAGACCTTCCATAAATTCGTACAAATCACAGGAAAACTGCTCAATAGTAAAAGGTTTTGTACCTCTTGGTGATCTGCCATGACCTCTTGTATCTAAAGCAATCACTCTGTATCTGTCGCTAAAATAATCTATTTGGTTCTTGAAATAGGATCCATCCTGTCCGTTGCCATGTAAAAGGATAAATGGCTCTTGATTTCCTTTTTCCTGATAATATAATGTTATATCCATATATGCTCCCTCCCAAAATCTCAATTTTTATTTCCAATAGAATACCACAATTACACTCATATTTCTATCAAATTTCCATTAAATTTCTTCCTCCCTCCGCTTCCACTTAGCCCTGCCCTATTATCTGAATTCCTCCAGATTCTATCCGCATTGCCCTTATAAATTGCTTTAAGCAGGAATTTTGACTGTAAAATAATGGAATCCTATATTTCACAGCTTTAGATTGTGGCAATCAGTTTTTCAAATTGTAGTATCTGCCCGGTATTTGCAAACCCGTCTAACAGCATCCTTACATAATCCGGAAACTGCCATTATACACAGCGTCTGCCTTATCGCAAAGTAAATAAAAAAACTGCTTATACATTATTGATATCACAAATTAATATCAATTTTACCGTTTTTCCAAGGATAAATCACCAGGGACTTTTTAACCAGCTTCACAAAAAATTAACATTTCCAGGATCCGATAAACCCATTTTATTAATTTAATTTAATTTGATTTTTCCTTGGCAGTCGCATATAATAAAAGTAGGAAAATTCCTACTTTCCATATTTCGGGAGGGGAACGATATTTTAGCAAACGCTTTTATTGACAATGCAAAGGCCATGGCAAAAGGACAAATCACAATCCCAAAAGATATCCGCATCATTAATTCGGCTGTCCCAAAGGAGAAATAAAAAGAATTGAGAAATAAGAACGAAAATATATGAGGATTCTGATTGATACGAATGTCCTCATACAAACCTACCAAAACTATAAGGAGATACTATATGAAATTTTTACTTATCCGTCACGGTGAAACCGACTGGAATATTGAAAAACGCATTCAGGGCAGTACTGATATCCCATTGAACCAGAATGGACGCGCACAGGCCGAAGCGCTTGCAGAAACGCTCTCCCACCGTTCTACGCCAGTTTCTGCTCTTTACTCAAGCCCGCTCTCCCGCGCAAAACAGACGGCGGAGATTATTGCGGACAAGCTTTGCCTACCCTGCCAGTGTATTGATGGTTTGCGCGAGATAGGGTTTGGACTTTGGGAAGGGCTTCGATGGGAGGAAGTAAAAAGTCGTTTTCCACAAGAATATGGAACTTGGTATAAAAACCGCCGCGACACCCGCCCAAATAAGGGCGAATCCTATCTTGATTTACTAAAACGCCTGGTTCCGACACTGAAAGATCTTGTGCCAAACAGGGAAGAAAATGGGGATCTTGTTATTGTTACACACAGTGCCTGCATTATGTCGTTTCTTTCCCTGCTCAATAATACCCCGCTCCACGAGATGGCAAAACGTTACCCCCTTTCCAATACCGCCATCGTGGAAATAGATGCAAAACAGGTTTTACATTGCAATCCCTAAAAAGCCATATACCTGGACAAAATCCTGATAAGGCAGAAGGGTGGATGCACAGCAATTTTAGAAAATATTGTCAATACAATTATAGTATTATATAAAAGATTTAATAAAAGAGGCTGGTACTGACAGCACCAGCCTCTTTTTTCTTTTATGGAAAGCCAGTTTTTCAGAAAGCTTTCTGAAAAGAATTGACTTTCCTGGACTTTTTTCCTATAATAGACAGTATGAAGTTATTTTAGCTATGCGATTTTTTACGATAGGAGAATTTGATTATGAAAAGGATCAGGATTTTAACAAGTCAAGCCACCCCCGGTATGGTGATCTCGGATGACGTTTACACCACGGCCAACCAACTTATTATTCCCGCAGGTACCGCCATTTCCAATAAAGTCATCACGAGGCTGAA
This sequence comes from uncultured Lachnospiraceae bacterium, assembly GCA_947177515.1. Taxonomy (GTDB): domain Bacteria; phylum Bacillota; class Clostridia; order Lachnospirales; family Lachnospiraceae; genus RGIG4057. The sequence goes on along the minus strand of CAMWUU010000104.1, from coordinate 1,616 downwards.
ATTCTATTCCATCCATCAGATCACCGTGTCGGTGGAGGACGGCGTGGAGGTATTGCCGGCACCAGCAGAACCGGCTCCATCCGCACCGGAATCGGCACAAACAACACCTTCCACACAGCCAAAGCCGTTCGTACCACCGACGGCACAGGTGCAATCGCCCCCGACTGTTTCTGCACGTCCTGCGCCTTCCCCGCTTCCTAGGGAAACACAGATGTACTCCGAGAAGGTTAAAAACACCCCGGAATTTAAGGCATTTTCCTCATCGGTTGAGCATTCGACAGAGCATCTGCGACGGCAGGTCTTAGATATCGTGAGGAACAATGTCCCCATCGAAGAGGATGAACTTCTCTCTGATATCAACAATGTTCTTAAAAACGCACGCAACGGTATGCATGTATTTGATATGTTACATAGTATGCGGGATTTCGATGACGAAACCTACTTGCATTCCGTCAATGTCGCACTGATCTCCAATGTACTTGGCCGCTGGCTGAATTTTACGGAGAGGGAGTTAGATACACTGACACTCTGCGGTCTGCTCCACGATATCGGCAAGCTTCTGATTCCACCGGAAATTATCAAAAAACCGACCGCGCTCAGCGACAAGGAACATGAAACGCTTATGTCCCACCCGCTTCGCGGCTATAATATCCTGCGCGCCCAGAAAGCCAATATCCATGTGCAGATGTCAGCCATGATGCATCACGAACGCTGCGACGGTACCGGCTATCCGCTTGGCATCAAAGGCAACCAGATCGACCGTTTTGCAAAGATTGTTATGGTTGCGGATGTTTACGAGGCTATGACCGCTGCCAGAACCTACCGCGGTCCGCTCTGCCCGTTTGAGATAATCAGCATTTTCGAATCCGAGGGACTGGCAAAATACGATACCCGGACCGTTATGACATTCCTGGAACATGTCAACCAGACCTATATGAACAATAATGTACGCTTAAACGACAAGTCAGAAGGTGTGATTATTATGATGAACCGCACCAGCCTTTCCCGCCCGGTGATCCGTGTTGGCGGTGACCGCTTTATTGATCTCTCAAGGGAGCATGACTTGTATATTGAAGCAATTTTATAAAATGTAATTCCCTTTTTAAGAATTGTGTACCCACTTAAAAAAGAGCCTATAAATATACATTGCGGGCAGTAGGCAAATATTTTATAATCAATCATATCATTTCGCAATGGGAGAAGCCGCCCAGGCAGCCTCACCCATTGCGAAGTTCATATTTATATCATTGATACTTGCACAAAAAAGTGATATCATAACTATAAGTCAAAGATTGTTCTCCCGCTATTATGGATAATCATTTGCGAACAAGTTATTTATATGACCTAACATAAATCACGATACAAAATATTTTCGGAGGAATTTAAGGATGCCAAAAATCAAGTGGGTCGGCGTTGTACAAAATACAGCAGATTACCAGAGTAGCATTTTACCAGCAACTGCAATAAAACTTGATATGCCTGATACAATGGGTGAAATGATGTTAAAAGCAATTCCGTTTTTAATTCCATCTGTTGTGATTATAGTTTTTTCTATGTTTTTCAAAACATTTTTCGCAGGTCAACCTGTAATCGCCCCGCTTTATGTCGTATTAGGG